>NZ_DIEJ01000010.1:0-7401 GCF_002418565.1 Achromobacter sp. UBA5777
TAGCCGGCCGGCGACATGGCCGGCGACATCGCTGCGGGCGGAAGAGGCGGCATCGCAGCAGGCATCACCTGCGGCCGCGCCATCCCGGCCGGTGCGCCGAACGACGGCGCCGCGGGCTGACGTTCCTGCGCCGGCGGCGCATAGGCCGGCGTTTCGCGCGGCGGCGTCTGCTGCTGCTGCTGCGGCGCGTCGTCGAAAGCGCCGTCGACGGTGGCCAGCACCTCGATGCCGCCGTCGACGCTGCGGTTCGACACGATCAGCGCATCCGGCCCCAAGGCCTCGCGCACCTGACGCATCACGTCACGGGTGTTTGCCCCGTAAAAGCGGCTGATCTTCATTGCCCATTGCTCCCGCCGATCAGCGCCGTCACGCGGACGATGCGCTCATCGGGAATTTCCGTATTCGACAACACGCCAAGCTGCGGCAGATGATGCCGCAGGAAGCGCGACAGCGGCGCGCGCAGCACCGGCGACACCAGCAGCACCGGCGCATTGCCCTGCGATTCCTGCCGTTCGACCGCCGCCTGCGCCTCGCGCAGCAGCGTATCGGCCAGGCCCGGCTCCAGGCCGCCGCTGGTCGTCATGGCCTGCGACAGCACGCGTTCCAGCTTCACGTCCAGACCGATCACCCGCAACTCGCCCTCGCCGGGGAACCATTGCTGCGTGATGGCGCGGCCAAGCGCGCGGCGCGTCAGTGCGATCAGCTCGTTGATGTCCGGCTGCCCGCCCGACCCGGCGGCCATCGCCGCCAGTCGCGGGCCGTGCTCGGACAGCGTGTCGATGATGGTGCGCATGTCGCGGATCGGCACTTCTTCCGACAGCAGACCCTGCAGCACCTTCTGCAGCGCCGTCAGCGACAGCGTCTTGGGCACCAGGTCCTCGACCAGCTTCGGCGCGTCGCGGCCGATGCGATCCAGCAGTTGCTGCACTTCCTGGCGGCCCAGGAGGTTCGAGCCGTGGCGATGCATCAGGTGATTCAGGTGCGTGGCTACGACCGTGCCCGCATCCACCACCGTATATCCGGCGACCTGCGCCTGATCGCGCAGCGAACTGTCGATCCACAGCGCCGGCAGGCCGAACGCCGGATCGGTCGTCGGCGTGCCCTTGATCTGCATGGTCACGCCGCCCGGGTCGATGGCCAGCCACTGGCCGGGCATTGCAACGCCATTGCCCACTTCCACACCCGACAGCAGGATGCGGTAATCGTTGGGCTTGAGTTCCAGGTTGTCGCGGATGTGCACGACGGGCGGCAGAAAGCCCACGTCCTGCGCAAACTTCTTGCGCAGGCTGCGGATGCGATGCAGCAGCTCGCCGTTCTGCGCGTGGTCCACCAGCGGAATCAGGCGGTAGCCCACCTCCAGCCCCAGCTGGTCCACCATCGACACGTCTTCCCAGCTTGCCTCGGCGGCCGCAGCCTGCGCCTGGGTGATCGCCTGCGGCGGTATCTCCTCGGCGGCCACGGCGGCGGCTTTCTTGCGTTTGAGCAGCGCCCAGCCACCCCAGCCCAGTGCGCCGGCCAGCGTCAGGAACGCGACGTGGGGCATGTTGGGGATGAGGCCCATGATGCCGATGATGCCGGCGGTCAGGAACAGCACGCTCGGGTTGGAGAACAGCTGGCTGATGATCTGCTGACCGATGTCCTGGTCCGTCGACACGCGCGACACGACCACACCGGCGGCGGTAGAGATCACCAGCGCGGGGATCTGGGCAACCAGGCCGTCACCGATGGTCAGCAGCGTGTAGACGCGGCCGGCTTCGCCCATGGACATGTCATGCTGCGCCACACCGACGACCAGGCCGCCGATGACGTTGATCGCCATGATCAGCAGGCCGGCGATGGCGTCGCCGCGCACGAACTTGGAGGCGCCGTCCATCGAGCCGAAGAAGTCCGATTCCTGCGAGACTTCCGACCGGCGCTTGCGCGCCTCGTCTTCGCCGATCAGGCCGGCGTTCAGGTCCGCGTCGATCGCCATCTGCTTGCCGGGCATGGCGTCCAGGGTGAAACGCGCGCCCACTTCCGCGATACGCCCCGCACCCTTGGTGATGACGATGAAGTTGATGATGGTCAGGATGATGAAGACGATGATCCCGACAGCGAAGTTGCCGCCTACCAGGAAGTGCCCGAAGGCCTCGATCACCTTGCCCGCGGCGTCCGGGCCCGTGTGACCGTGCAGCAGCACGACCCGGGTGGACGCGACGTTGAGCGACAAGCGCAGCAGCGTCGCGAACAGCAGCACGGCGGGGAACGCGGCAAAGTCCAGCGGCTTGCGCGTGAACATGGCCACCAGCAGGATCATCACGGACAACGCGATGTTGAAGGTGAACAGCAGATCCAGCAGGAACGTGGGCAGGGGCAGCACCATCATGCCCAGCACCATCACGATCAGGATGGGACCCGCCAGCAGCCGCGCGTGCGTGCCGCCGTTATTCTTCAACATGGTGAGCAGAGCGCTCATTCCTTAAACTCCTTGTGCTGCGGTTTTTGCCTGCGGGTCCAGTTCGGCTGGCACGTTCAACTTCGTGGGGGCCGAGGGTTCAAGCCCCCAGCCCGAGCGCCAGGATCGTAGCTGGAATACCCATGCCAGCACTTCCGCCACCGCGGTATACAGCTCGGCCGGGATTTCTTGTCCCAGCTCGACGTGTTGATGCAATGCGCGCGCCAACGGCGGCGCTTCCAATGTGGGAATCTTGTTTTCGGCCGCCAGCTCGCGGATCTTCGCGGCGATCAGGCCCGTGCCCTTGGCCAGCACGCGCGGCGCGCCGCCCTTCGATTCGTCGTACTTCAGCGCCACCGCATAGTGCGTCGGGTTGGTCACCACGACGTCGGCCTTCGGCACCTCGGACATCATGCGCCGGCGGGCCGCCTGACGCTGCTGCTGCCGGATGCGCGCCTTCACATGCGGATCGCCTTCGCTTTCCTTGTGCTCCTGGCGCACGTCTTCCTTGGACATCCGCAGCTTCTTCAGATGGCTCCAGATCTGCCACGGTACGTCCAGCATGACGATGATGAGCAGCGACGCCACGATGAAGGCGCAGCACATCGCCACCAGGGTCAGCGCCTTGGTCAGCGCGGCCGACGGCGCCACGTGCATCAGCCCCATCATGTCGTCGTGATAGCGCCAGATGACCCATACCGCCACGCCGCCGACCAGCAGCGCTTTGGCCAGCGCCTTGATCAGCTCCACCACCGTCTGCGACGAGAACATGCGCTTCAAGCCGGCCAGCGGGCTGAGCTTCGAAAAATTGGGCGTCAGCGGCTTGGTCGAAATCACCAGGCCGCCCAGCACCACGCTCGACAGCACTGCAACCACCGCCAGCAAGCCGAAGATCGGCAGCAACACCAGCAGCGCATGGCCGAAACCGCTTACCGCCTGCTCGACCATGACGCCGGGATCCAACGCGACGCGCTGATCGAAGGCCAGCCCGTTGCGCAGCACGCCGCTCAGGCCCCGGTACAGCGACCCGCCGCCCGCCCAGATCGCGGCGACACCGACGGCCAGCATCATGAACGTGCCCAGTTCCCGGGAACGCGCAATCTGCCCCTCCTCGCGCGCCTTTTCCAGGCGCCTGGGAGAGGCGGCTTCGGTTTTCTCGAGGTCGCTTTCTTCGGACATGCTCTACGGGATCGTTGCGGCTCGCTGACGTGGAATGCAAGCCGCCCGCCGAGATTCTAGGAGGCGCGGGGGGTTGGCGATATGCCAAGAAACGGGGGGAAAGCGGCGCTATTCCCGGATGCGCCGCCGGCGGCCGGTCAGCCCCCCCTGGGCGGGCGGCTTCAGCCCGCCGCTTCAACCCGCCGCTTCAACCCGCCACATCAAGCCGCCACATGAACGCCCCGCGTGACGCCGTCCCGTCAGCCCGCCACCGGCGCCGCCCGTCCCCCGACGCCCTGCCCGTCCAGGATCGCCTGGAAGCGCGCATAATCCAGCCCGATACGCACCGCGCCCCAGTGCTCCGGCCCCAAATAAATGGGCAGCGAAATGTCATTGACGATCTCGCCGGTATCCCGCGAATACGTCTGGAACAACTGCGCGCCCGTATTGGCGGCCAGCCGGGCGCCCACCGGATCGTCAAAGATCCGCTTGTTGCGCACCCGGACGATGTCGACCTTCGGATCGCCGGTCGGCGCCAGCGAAAACCGGCTGTTGTGCGCGGGTGCGTAACCCCGGTTGTCCACCAGGATCGTGTAGATCGCGCCGGGCACCGCCTCCAGCACACGGTCGAGCAAGCGCGTCAGCGGCTCGTCGATGGCGCGGTCATACGCCGTGTGATATCGCGGCGGCTCGCTGCCGGGAATGCGCTGGTAGTGGCGGTCGAACACGTCGACGCCGCGCCGCCGGGCATCGTGGAGCAATCCTGCCGCCGCGTCTGCAAACGCCTCCAGCGAGGCCGACAGGCTGTCGAACGCGGTATCGCCGGTGCGCATGTCGGCCAGCACCTCCTGCACGCTTTCGGTCTGGCGGCGGATGCGGTCGATTTCGCCCGACATGCTGCCCACCCGCTCCAGCACGTCCGCGCTCAGCGCCGCGATCCGCCCGACCTCCTGGCTCATGCCGTGATTGGTCGCATCGACCTCGCCGATCGCCTGCACCACTTCGCCCACCTGCCGGTTCATGCTGTCGAAGTCGCGCACGAAGCGCTCGAATCCGTCACAGGTGCGGTTCAGCACCGCGCCCGACGCGTCCACATCCTCGCGCAGCGTGCCGGTCTGGCGCTGGGTGGATTCGACCAGGCCCAGCATCTCGGCGGTATGGCGGCCGATGTCGCCGGTGGCGGTGTTGACGCGTTCGGCCAGACGGCCGACTTCGCTGGCCACCACCGCAAAGCCCCGTCCCGCGTCCCCTGCCCTGGCCGCCTCGACGCCCGCGTTCAACGCGAGCAGTTGCGTCTGCAGCGCAATGCCTTTGATTGCCTTGCTGATGTCGCCCACCGACTGCGCCCGGGCGGCCAGTTGCCCCACCACTTCGGTAAAGGCCGCCATCTCGCGCGTCATGCGGTCGACGCGCGCCCTGACCTCGGTCAGCTCGGCCAGCGCCTGCTCTGCGGCATGCAGATTCTGGCCGGAAACGGCGGCGATTTCGCGGGCATGCGTGGAGGTGGATGCCGACAGGTCCGCGATCTGCGCACCGCTGGCCGCCAGCGCGTCGGCGGCCCTGGCCTGCTCGCGCGCCAGCAGCGAACAGCGCCCCGCCTGGAACTGTGTGCGCGCCGCGTTCAGCGCGATCTCGATGCTGGACTGGCGCACCGTCATGACCCGCACGCGGATCTGCGCCAGGAAACGGTACAGCGGCCAGGCGGCCGGACTGAAAGACAGGGCGCGCTCCGACAGCATCGCGTCACCGCGATTGAGCCGACGCAACAAGCCCCACATGCCGCCCAGGCGGAATACGGATCTGGCCATGATGAACCTCCTCTCCCTGGCCCGGACCGCCTGCTTTGGGCATCCGTGGCCTGGCGCGCAAAAGCGCGCCTTGTCTCGCGCTGCAAGGCCCCGATTATTGTTCGCAGGAGTCTATCGGCAGGGCCGCGTTTGCGCTCTTAGGGAATACGTCATGCGGACGAGGCCGCAAAGACGCCCAGGTGCGGCAGGAAGGCAGCCGCAAGAACGCAGCCGCGCGCGGGTGTCAGACACCAGGGCCATGCGGGTGTCTGACACCGGGGCGATGTCCGGGAGCGAACATCGCCCGAGGGCTGGGCTCAGAAGCCCAGGCTGGCCAGCAGGTCGTCGACCTGGTCCTGGCTGGTGACCACGTCGGTCTTGCCTTGCGGGTTGATCTGCGGACCGTTGAGCAGGCTGTTGGCTTCATCGCGGCGCTCTTGCGGCACGTTGTCCAGCAGCACCTGCAGCAGTTCGCGTTCGATCGCGCCCACCACGTCCATCATGCGCATGATGACCTGGCCCGTGAGGTCCTGGAAATCCTGCGCCATGATGATTTCCATCAGCTTGGACTGCGTCTGCTGCGTCTGCTTGGGCACGTCGGCCAGGAAGGCGCGCGTGTCCTGCACCAGTTCGCGCGCTTCCGGCATCTCCAGCGGCTGGTCATACCATTGCTGCCAGCGGCTATCCAGCGCCTGCGCCGAACGCGACATGTTGTCCTGGATCGGGCCGGCCTGCTCGGTGGCGTTGAGCACCCGATTGGCGGCCTGCTCGGTCATCTGCGCCACGTACCGCAGGCGGTCGCGCGCGTCGGGGATTGCATTGGCGGCGTCCTTGATCGCTTGATCCAGGCCCAGTTCGCGCATGCTGTCGCGCAGCATGCGGGTGAGCGAGGCGATGCGATGGATCAGGTCGGGCGACTCTGCCGGGTCAACTGTTTCCGTTGAGCTCATCGCACACCTCACCCGCCAATTTTCTCGAAGATCTTGTTCAGCTTTTCCTCCAGCGTTGCCGCGGTGAAAGGCTTGACCACGTAACCGTTGGCGCCGGCCTGGGCTGCGGCAACGATGTTTTCCTTCTTGGCTTCCGCCGTCACCATCAGCACCGGCAGCGAGGCCAGCGATGCGTCGGCGCGGATCTGCTTGAGCATCTCCAGACCGTCCAGGTTGGGCATGTTCCAGTCGGACACCACGAACTGGAAGCCGCCGTTGCGCAGCTTCTCCAGGCCAATGGCGCCGTCCTCGGCCTCATCCACGTTTTCGAAACCCAGCTCTTTAAGCAGGTTGCGGATGATCCGCCGCATGGTGGGGAAGTCATCCACCACCAGAATCTTCAGGCCCTTGTCTACCATCTTTCACTCCAGAAAAAATTTGCTTGAGACCGATCGTGGCGTCAGCCCGCGTTAAACGCGGTGCCCACGGTCGCCCAGGCGAGTCAGAATGCGTTCGCTCATCGCCGACAACGGCACCACTTCACTTGCAGCCCCGATGGCAATGGCCTCGCGGGGCATGCCAAAGACCACGCAGCTTGCTTCGTCCTGCGCGATCGTGTGCGCGCCCGCCCGGTGCATGGCCAGCATGCCGGTGGCGCCATCCTTGCCCATGCCCGTCAGGATCACGCCGATGGCGTTCTTGCCCGCCGCCACGGCCGCTGAGTTGAACAGCACGTCCACGGACGGGCGATGGCGGTTGACCGGTTCGCTGGCTTCCAGCTCGATGACGTAGTTGGCGCCGCTGCGGCCCAACCGCATGTGCATTTCGCCGCCCGGCGCCAGGTACACGTGGCCCGGCAGCACGCGCTCGCCATGCACGGCCTCGCGCACGGTCACGGCGCACAGCGCGTCCAGGCGCTGCGCGAACGACCGCGTGAAGCCGGCCGGCATGTGCTGCGTGATCAGGATCGCGGGGCTGTCCGGCGGCAGCGGCTGCAGGACTTCGCGAATGGCTTCGGTGCCGCCGGTGGACGCGCCTACGATGACCAGCTTTTCCGAGCTGGACAGCGGACGGCGCAGCATGGGCGCCGGCG
>NZ_DIEJ01000072.1:0-23310 GCF_002418565.1 Achromobacter sp. UBA5777
GAACAGCAGATCGCCCGGCTGCGCGCCCTGCAGGCGCGGATTGGCGGCCAGGACGCGCGTACCCGGCGGGTAGGTCATCTCTCCCAGCACGGTGTCGCGCGCCGCCAGGCCTTCGAAGCCGAGCATCCGGCGCTGCGCATCCAGTTGCAGGTCCACCTTCAGCAGGGGGATCCCGGCCACGGTCAGGGCGTCGCTGCCTTCGGTGCGCAGCAGCCAGCGGGGCGCCGTGCCGGTCTTGTCCAGCGCCGTGCCGCGCGCCGCGGGGTCGACCTTCAACCAGGCGCCCGCAGGCACCGGTTGCTGGTCCAGCGTATTGCCGATGGCAAGGTGGCAGCTCGAAAACTGCGGATGCCCGCCTTGCACCACGAATTCGATGCGATGGCCGTGCGCGCACAGCCAGCCTTCCAGCGCCTGGTCGCGCGCGATCTCGGCGGACAGGGTTTCGGGCTGCTTGGGCGTGGCGGGGTAACGGAACAGGCGCGTCGCGGCGACGCCCTGGATGTCTGCCGGGTGGGATTCGGGAAAGACGGCCCGGTCGAACGATGCCAGTTCACCGGGCGTGGCAAGCCGAAGCGTGGTGCCGATGGGCATCTGGACGCCGGCCAGTTGTGTGGGTTGTGACAGCACCGTCTTGCGCGCGTCGTCGGCCTGCGCTTCGCGCTGGACGGAGAACCACTGGCTGAACTGCTGATACGGGAAGATGGCGCCGATGACGGCCAGCACGGCCATCAGGACGGTGCCGGCGCGCCGGTGGCCGGACAGCCAGTCTCGCGCGCCGGGCGAGGTGGCCAGGGCGGCCAGCCAGGTGAACAGCGTGGCGAGGCAGGCGAGCGAAGCCGCCATCAGCACATAGAAATTACCGCCAGGAAGAGAAACCGGAATCATGGCGGCAATTATGCGCCAATCCGGCAGGCCGGACCGTCGCGAAAAAGTCCTGGTCCGCCCTCAGTCGCGGGCCGCCGCCGAGCGCGTGGCCACCACCTGCAGCTTCAGTTCGCCCAGCGCCTGGAACAGGGCGTTGCGGCTGGCCTCGGGCAGTTCGGCAAACATGGATTTGACCCAGTTCTCGTGGGCGCGGGCCATGCGCGCAAAGCTCTTCTTGCCTTGCGGCGTCAACTTGATGAGCGAGCTGCGGCGGTCGGACTCGACCTTGGTCCGCACCACCAGGCCTTCTTTTTCGAGCTGGTCGGTGATCCCGGTGATATTGCCGTTGGTGACCATCATGTGGCGCGACAGCTCGCCCATCTTCATGCCCTTGGGCGCGCGCTGCAACTGCGCCATCAGGTCGAAACGCGGCAGGGTGGTGTCGAAGTCGTTGCGCAGGCGGCTGCGGATCTCGCCTTCGATGAGGTTGGCGCAGGTCAACATGCGCAGCCACAGGCGCAGCGCGTGATGGTCGTCGGGCGCGGCGCGGGATTCCAGGTCGGGGGTATCGGTCATGGCTCGGAAGATTACCGGGAATGCGGGGGTGAAGAGGGCGCCAGACCCATCTGTTCGAAGATGGCTTGGGTCAGCGGGCTGTTCGGATCGTTGAGCGTCAGGACAATATCAAAATGATTGGTCCCCGGCATTGGTACATACCTACCGGGAAAACCGCGCGCCCGCCATGCGGCCAGATAATCATCGCTCTGGCGCTTGAATTCGTCGGTTTCGGATTCACCGTAGCTGACCACCAGCGGGCAGCCCGCCTGCGGCAAATGCAGAGCGGGGCTGTTGCGGATGGCGTCGGCGTCGCTCATGCGCATCCATTCGTTGATGTGGGTGTGCACCAGCGGGCGCAGGTCGAACAGGCCCGACAGGGGCGCGGCGCCTCTGACCACGCCGGGCGGCACGTCATAACCGGCATGCCAGCCGCCGGCGAGCAGCGCGCCGACCAGATGCCCGCCCGCCGAGCTGCCGCAGATGTGGATGCGCGACGGGTCGCCGCCGTATTCGGCGATGTGGTGGTGAATCCAGGCCAGCGCGCGCCGGTTCTGGTCGACGATGCGGTCCAGCGTGACGGCCGGGGCCAGCGAATAATTCACCGACACCACCACCGCGCCGGCCTGCGTGAACGCGGGCGCCATGTTGCTGGATTCGTTCTTGGACAAGAGGCGCCAGTAGCCGCCGTGGATGAACACGAAGACGGGCGCGCCCGACTTGCCGGCCGCGGCTGGAAATATGTCCAGCAGTTCATCCGGATGACCGCCAAAAGGCACGTCCAGCGCGCATTCCAGCGTGCTGCGCGCCGTGGCGCTGTCCTCGGCGTATTTCTTGAGTATCGGTTGGATGTCGGGTACTGTCGCGCGAGCGTTGTACTGGAGGTCCAGTTCGGCGCGATCGTAGTTGCGGTAGAGGGTGACCATGGCGGCAGGTGGTAAAAACCCTAGACTTGTTTTGCCGATTACTTTAAACCTAAACTATGAACCACGCCAGTTTTCCCTGTGCTGCATGAGGGAATTGGGGCGTTGCAGAGCAATCCGTTCTGCAGGCTTGGGCCTGACGGTGACGACATTGGCGCCAACGGCCCGGGCATAGAAGTCTTTCGCATCGCACTTTCAAAAAGAACACCCTCTGCGCGGGCTCGCGCACGGAGCACACCACCATGCGTTTGATCACTTCCTTCCTGGCTGCGGCCGCCCTGATTCCCGCCCTGGCACAGGCCGACACCGTCAAGGTCGGCATCGCCAACGACATCTCGGGCCCGTTCTCGGCGCTGGGCGCCGAAGCCCGCGACGGCTTCAACCTGGCCATCAAGCAATTGGGCAGCAAGCTCGGCGGCCAGCCCGCGGAATTCCTGCAAACCGACATGGGCGGCAATCCGGACCAGGCCCGCCAGCTCGTCACGCGCTACATCCAGCGCGAAAAGGTCGATTTCTTCACAGGCCCCATCGGCTCGAACGTGGCGCTGGCCGTCGGCCCCGCGCTGTTCGCCGCGAAGGTGCCCTACCTGTCCAACAACCCCGGCCCCAGCCAGTTCGCCGGCGCCCAGTGCAACAACTACTGGTTCGGCACGTCGTACCAGAACGACGCCTTCCACGAAGCGGCCGGCAAGGTCGCGGCGGACCGCGGCTTCAAGAAGATGTTCATCATGGCCCCGGACTACCCGGCCGGCAAGGATGCGCTGACCGGCTTCAAGCGCGGCTACAAGACCGCTCCGGGCGACGAGGTCTACACCAAGCTCGGCCAGATCGACTACGCCGCCGAGATCGCACAGATCCGCGCCGCCAAGCCGGACGCCGTCTACATCTTCCTGCCGGGCGGCATGGGCATCAACTTCGTCAAGCAGTTCGTGTCCGCCGGCCTGTCGCAGAACGTCAAGCTGATCGGCCCGGGCTTCTCGGCCGACGAGGACGTGATCCAGGCCGTGGGCGACCCCATGCTGGGCATGTACAACACCGCGCAATGGGCGCATGACCTGGACGTGCCGCAGAACAAGGCCTTCGTCGAGGCCTTCCGCAAGGAATACAACGGCCGTTACCCGTCGGTGTACGCCGCCCAGGCGTATGACGTGATCATGGCCATGGACGCCGCCGTCAAGCAGGCCGGCGGCAAGGCCACCGACCGTGAAGCCATCGTGAAGGCGCTGGAAAAGGCCGACTACCCCTCGGTGCGCGGCAGCTTCACCTACGGCAAGAACCACTACCCGATCCAGGCCTACTACCTGCGCGTCGTTGAGAAGGACGGCAGCGGCCGCATCACCAACAAGCTGGTGGGCAAGGTCTTCGACAAGTACCAGGACGTGTACGTCGGCGACTGCAAAAAGATGTGACCCCCCCCGAGGCGCTGCGCGCTTCCCCCCAGGGGGCGTCGCAGCGGACCGGCAGAGCCGGATCCGCGCGACCTCGCTTGGGGCGGCGGCTCATGACGTGAGCGCTGCGGACGTTGGTTTCAGGATGCAGGTGGGATAGCTTTGGTGAATTGATCGCGAGGGCCCATCGGCGGCGCGCGGCAAGGGGGAAGTTTTCATGACGTTTACGCTGATCGTCGAGCAATTGCTGAACGGTCTGCAGTTTGGGTTGATGTTGTTTCTGATTGCGGCCGGGCTGACCCTGGTGTTCGGGATCATGGACATCATGAATCTGGCTCACGGCTCGCTCTATATGGCTGGCGCCTATGTCGCCGCCGAAACCATGCAACGCACCGGCTCGTTCACCGCCGCGGTTCTTGTGGCGGCGGTTGCCACGGGTATCGTCGGCATCGTGCTGGAACTCTCACTAATCCGCCGCCTGGCGCTGCGCGACCATCTGGCCCAGGTGCTGGGCACCTACGCCGTCATCCTTATCGCCAATGACCTGGTCAAGATGATCTGGGGTCCGGCGCCGGTCATGCTGAACATGCCCGCGATGCTGTCCGGTCCCGTGCGCCTGTTGCCCGACCTGATGTATCCCGCCTACCGCCTGATGATCATTGTCTTCGGCGTGGCCGCGGCCGCGGGCCTGTACTGGTTCGTGACGCGGACCCGTGCCGGCGTGCTGGTGCGGGCCGGGGCGTCGAACCGCCAGATGGCCACGCTGATGGGCGTGCGCGTGCCGCTGCTGTTCCTGGGCGTGTTCGTGCTGGGCGCCATGCTGGCCGCGGTGGCGGGTGCGCTGCTGGGGCCGATCACCTCGGTGCAGGTGGGCATGGGCGAAGAAATCCTGATCCTGGTGCTGGTGTGCATCGTCATCGGCGGCATCGGCTCGATCCGGGGCGCCTTCGTGGGGGCGCTGCTGGTCGGCATGGTCGACACCGCCGGCCGGGCGTTCCTGCCGATGCTGCTGCGCCAGGTGTTTTCGCCGGCTGTGGCGTCCAGCGTCGGTCCGACTCTGGCGGCCATCGCCATCTACGTGTTGATGGCGGCAGTGCTGGTGTTCCGGCCCTCTGGCCTCTTTCCGGCGCGGGGCTGACCATGAAAACCAAGATCTGGACCGTGGTCCTGCTGGCCGCGCTGGCGGTGTTCCCGCTGGTCGCGCCCATGCTGGGCCTGGACTTCTACATTTCCTTCGTGCGGCGCGTGCTGATCTACGCGCTGGCGGCAACCAGCCTGAACCTCATCCTGGGGTATGGCGGCATGGTGGCCTTGGGTCACGCCGCGTTCTTCGGCGCGGGCGCCTATGCGGTGGGCATCCTATCCATGTCGGGCGTCACGTCCGCGCTGGTGTCCTGGCCGGTGGCCATGCTGCTGGCCGGCGTGCTGGCCTGCATCACGGGCGCGATCTCGCTGCGCACACGAGGCGTGTACTTCATCATGATCACGCTGGCGTTCGCGCAGATGCTGTTCTACATCTTCATCTCGCTGCGCCAGTACGGCGGTGAGGACGGCCTGAACCTGCCGGGATATTCCACGCTGCCGGGCATCGACCTGGCCCACGATGTCAGCTTCTATTACCTGGTGCTGGCGCTGTTCGCGCTGCTGATGTGGGCCTTCGGTCACGTCGTCGCCTCGCGCTTCGGTATGGCGCTGCAGGGCATCCGCGAGAACGAATCGCGCATGGAGTCCATGGGTTATCCCGTGTACCGCATCAAGCTCATGGCGTTCACGCTGAGCGGCGCGGCGGCGGGGCTGGCCGGCGCGCTGCTGGCCAACCACAACCTCTTCATTTCGCCCAGCCTGATGCATTGGACCCAGTCGGCCAACCTGCTGATCATGGTGCTGGTGGGCGGCATCGGCCTGCGGTATGGCGGTGTGGCCGGCGCAGTCGTGATGCTGACGCTGGAAGAAGTGCTGCGCCTGTGGACCGAATACTGGCACCTGCCTTTGGGCGTGCTGCTGCTCTGCGTGGTGTTTGGCGCGCCGCGCGGCCTGGTCGGCCTGTTCGGGCCGCTGTTCAGCGGGCGCACGGCGCCGCAATCCGGCAAGGTGGGCTCATGAGCAATCCGATGAATGCCACGACTGGGGCCACGACTGGCCTCACCGCAGGCGGGACACACGCCCTGCAGGCGCGAGGATTGGTCCGGCGCTTTGGTGCGCTGGTGGCCACCGACAACGTATCGCTGTCGTTGGCGCCGGGAGAGATCCATGCCCTGATCGGCCCCAACGGCGCGGGCAAGTCCACGTTGATCCACCTGCTGTCGGGCACACTGTCCGCCGACGCCGGCACGCTGGAAGTCGACGGCCGCGACGTCACTGCAATGAACGCGCACCAGCGCGTGGCCGCGGGCCTGTCGCGGTCCTATCAGATCACCAACATCTTCAAGCAGTCCAGCGTGCTGGATAACCTGGTGCTGGCGGTGCAGGCCCACGCCGGCAGCAGCTTCCGCTTCTGGAAGCCGCGCGCCGCGGAATCCGCCCTGTACGAACAGGCGCGCGAACTGGCGCGCGAATGCGCCATCGATGCCAGCCTGCTGGACCGCGCGGCGGGCACGCTGCCGCACGGCGAGCAGCGCAAGGTGGAATTCGCGCTGGCGCTTGCCGCCCGGCCCAAGGTGCTGCTGCTGGACGAACCGATGGCGGGCATGGGGCCCGACGAGACCGTCCGCCTGACCGAATTGATCGAATCCTTGCGGGGACGCGCCGCCATGCTGCTGGTTGAACACGACATGCAGGCGGTGTTCCGTCTGGCCGACCGCCTGTCCGTGCTGGTGTATGGCCGGGTGATCGCCTCGGGCACGCCGGACGAAATCCGCGTCAACCCCGAAGTGCGCCAGGCCTATCTGGGCGACGAGGAGACCGCATGATGCTGACCATCGAATCAGCCAAAAGCGGCTACGGCGCCAGCCAGGTGCTGTTCGGCGTGGACCTTGAGATCGGCGCGGGGCAGGTTGTGACGCTGCTGGGCCGCAACGGCATGGGCAAGACGACGCTGCTGCGCACGTTGTTCGGCCAGTTGCCCCTGCGCGGCGGCAAGATCCATTTCGCGGGGCAGGATATCAGCGGATGGAGCCCGGACCGCATCGCGCGGGCCGGCGTCGCCATCGTCCCGGAAGGGCGTCAGTGCTTTCCCAATCTGACGGTGCGCGAACACCTGACGGCCTTCGTGGCCGGGCGCAACCCGGAGATCGGCGAACCGTGGACGCCCGATCGCGTCTTCGAACTCTTCCCCCGGCTGGCTGAACGCGCCCGAAACATGGGCAACCAGTTGTCGGGCGGTGAGCAGCAGATGCTGGCCATTGGCCGCGCTTTAGTGACCAACCCCCGGCTGCTGATTCTGGACGAAGCCACCGAAGGGCTGGCCCCGAAAATCCGGGAAGAGATCTGGAACTGCCTGGCGCGTCTGCGTCAGGCCGGGCAGACGATCCTGGTAATCGACAAATATGTCGAAAGGTTACTCAGCCTGGCTGATCGCCATGTCATTCTGGAACGCGGCAAAGTGGTGTGGACCGGGGACTCGCAGGCCCTGGACGCCGATCGCAGCCTCTGGGAACGCTATCTCGGCGTCTAGCCAACGTGTAGTAATAAAGCTGCAATTCGGCCCTGCCAGACGTAACAGCCGCTGATATAAAACGCAATAAATCACGATATATATTGCTGCGGTGAAACTTAAGGTGTCTCGAACGCATCCAGACGTTTGCACCTGTATCAATAAACCCCCTTGGCATCTACACTAGCCGCGCCGGTTGCCCGCATGGGGCGCCGGCGTTCAGGCTCATGGCTCAAAAGGCGGGGCGAAGCACGGGTTCGGCGCCTCGTAAGGTCAGCGCATCCTATCCGCGTCCCCTTTTTCGCGCGTGGCATCGCATCAAGTTGTCAGGAAGACTTTGCATGGCGAAATGGGGATTGCGCAGGAAATCACTGATGGCGCTGCTGTTGGCGTGCCTGGTCGCCTTGGCGCCGGCCGCGCTGATCGGCTGGCAGGTGCTGGACGGCGTCCGCGAGCACTTTGGCCGCGCCTTTTCCGACAACTTCACGCAACTGAACCGCCAGCGCATCCTGGCGCCGGTGTCGCGCGAACTGGCGCTGTCGCAGCGCCTGGCCGACAGCGAGGTCACGCGCCGCTGGCTCCGAAATGAAAACGATCCCGCCGCGCGCGAGCTGTTCTTCCGCGAGGCCGACGGCTACCGGCGCGATCTGCTGGGCGGCGCGTATTTCATCGCCAGCGCCAGTTCCGGCAACTACTACTTCAACGACGACAAGCCGCTGTCGGAGACGCCGCGCTACACGCTCAGCCCCAGCGCGGCCGACGACGGCTGGTTCTACGCCACGATCAAGTCGCCCGCCCGCTACAACATCAACGTCAACCCGGACCTGAAACTCAAGACCACCAAGGTCTGGATCAACGTGCAGATCCGCGACGGCGAGACGGTCATGGGTCTGACGGGCGCCGGTCTGGACGTGGGCGGGTTCCTGAAGGAATTCGTAAATAGCGGCCAGCCCGGCGTCACGCCCATCATCGTGGACGAGGAGGGCGCGATCCAGGCGCACATGAACCCCGCGCTGATCGCCTACAACTCGGGCGCGGCGGGGGCGGGCGGCAAGGGCATGGTCTTTGGCCTGCTGGACGAGGGCGGGGGCCGTGCCGAGCTGCTGTCTGCCATGCATGCCGCCCAGGCGGATCCGCAGTCCGTGCAGTCGGCCTGGGTCAAGATGGACGGCGTGCGCCAGCTCGTTTCGGTGGCGTACATGCCGGAGCTGCACTGGCACGTCCTGACCGTGGTCGACCTGGGCGCGGCCCGGGTGCTGGACACCGGCTGGCTGTGGCCGGCCGCCATCGGCCTGGTGCTGCTGTTTGCCGCGATGCTGCTGTGCTTCGGCTACGCCATCGAGCGCCTGATGCTGCGCCCCTTGCGCCGCCTGCAGCAGTCCGCGCGGGCAATCGCCGACGGCAGCTACGACGTGCGCCTGCCGCCGGGCGGCCAGGACGAAATCGGCGACCTGAGCCGCGCGTTCGGCGTGATGGCTGACAAGGTGCGCAAGCACACGGCCGAGCTGGAAACCAAGGTGCGCGAACGCACCTCGGAACTGGAAGACGCCAACCGCGCCATGGCCGCGGCGCACAAGAAGATCGGCGACTCCATCGACTACGCCAGCCTGATCCAGCGCGCGATCCTGCCGGACCGCCAGCTGACGCAGTCGCTGGGCGCCCACCATTTCGTGCTGTGGAAGCCGCGGGACGTGGTCGGCGGGGATTTCTACGTGTTCCGCGAGGACGGCGCCAACTGCCTGCTGGGCATCATGGACTGCGCAGGCCACGGCGTGCCCGGCGCGCTGATGACGATGCTGGCGCGTGCGGCGATCGACCTGGCGATCACAGAGGTCGGACCGGGCGATCCCGCGGGCATTCTGACGCGTACCGACAACGCCATCCGGGCCATGCTGGCCGACGCGCAACTGCCCCGGGCCCTGGCGACCAATACCGATGCGGGGCTGGTATATATTGACCGGCAAGCCGGCAGGCTGCTGTACGCAGGCGCGAAGATCAGCCTGTACGCAAGCGACGGCGAAAACCTGCATGAGGTGCCCGGCGGCCGGCGTGCGCTGGGCGACAAGCGTATGGGGGTTTACGAGAACAACACGTTGCAGATGGAGCCGGGCTGGACGTATTACCTGGCGACCGACGGCTTTCTGGATCAGGCGGGCGGCGAGCACGGGTTCGGCTTTGGCAATACGCGCTTTGCGGACATGCTCAAGACGCACGCCCGCCGGCCGTTAACCGAACAGGCGGCCGCGTTCAGCCAGGCGCTCGCCGAGTACCAAGGTGGCCGGCCCCAGCGCGACGACATCACCTTGCTGTCTTTCCGTTTCGAATAATCGTTATCAAGGCGGTACCCTCCATGAATGCCTCCGATCTTTACGCGTTGGGCGCGCGATTCGACCAGAACCGCACGTTGCTGTGTTTCAACGGGCCGATCTCGCGCAGCCTGATCGAGGAAATCGGCAATGCGCTGAAGAACTACCTGAACGCCGAGCACGTCCGGCCCGCTGAAGCCATGGACGTGTTTTCGGTCTACATCGAGATGATCCAGAACATCCGCCAGTACGCCGCGCAGAACGGCGACGCGGACGCCTCCGCCACGGTGGTGATCGGCCGCCGCGACGAAAGCCGCTATGTGGTGTCGGCGGGCAATCTGGTCAGCGCGGAAGACGGCCATAGCCTGGTCGCCCGCATCCAGGAACTGGCCGCGCTGGACAAGCCGGCCCTGAAAGCCGAATACAAGGCCCAACTGCACAAGCCGCGTACGCAGGGCGTCGCGTCAGGCGCGGGCCTGGGCCTCATTGACATCGCGCGCCGCGCCGGCGCGCCGCTGGAAGCCAGCCTGACCCCCGCTGCACAGCCGGGCAAGGCCTTCTTCAGCCTGAGCGTGGTGGTCTGAGGACGCGCGCTCAACAGGATTATTTTCGGAGTATTTGATGAAAGACCTGAACATTCCCGGGACCCAGTCCACGCCCGCCATCACCGCCGACGCTGCCGCCGGCGTGCTGGCGATGCGCGGCGACTCCTACCCCGAGAATTCCTTCGAACTGTTCGGCCCGGTCATTGAATGGGTCGAGTCGTACCTGCAGGATCGCGACACGCCGCTGAAGCTGGAGCTGGAACTCCTGTACCTGAACACCAGCAGCATCAAGTCCGTCATGGACATCTTCGATGTGCTCGAGGCCGCGCACCGCAAGGGCCGCGAGGTCGGCGTCACCTGGTTCTACGACATGCGCAACGAGCGCGTGGGCGAACTGGCCGAAGAGTTCAAGGAAGACTGCACGTTCCCGTTCTCGGTGGTTGGCCGCCAATGAAACCGGGCGCCGCCGAACTGGATCAGCGTATCGCCGAGCTGCTGGCGGATCCGGCGCATGCCGGCCATCCGCTGCGCGACGCGCTGGAAGCGCTCTGGCGGCACACCGAGGAACAGATGGCGCGCATTCAGCGCGTCACGCACCTTTCGGACGCCTATCAAAGCATGGCGCACGAACGTGAACTGGGCCTGTGCGACCAGTTCGACCGCCAACTGCGCCGCCTGACCCGCATCGCGCGGATCTCGGATCACTACCAGAACATGATGCGCGACCTGAACCGCGCGCTCGAGGAAACGTCCAGCCGCGACCCCCTGACGGGCCTGTTGAACCGGCGCGCGCTGATGGAAATGATCAAGCAGGAAGTCCAGCGCGCTGCGCGCAGCGGCGACAGCTTTGTCGTCGCGATGCTGGACGTGGATCACTTCAAGGCCGTGAACGACCGATTCGGTCACGAGACGGGCGACCGCGCCCTGGTCGAACTGGCGGGCGTGCTGGGCGAAAGCCTGCGCGAATACGATCTGTGCGGCCGCTGGGGCGGCGAGGAATTCCTCGTGCTGCTGCCCCACACGGACCCGGACGCGGCGCAGGCGGTCATGGACCGCCTGGTCAGCGACGTGCGGGGGCTGGCGATGCCGGCCGGCGACGAAGTCCTGCGGCTGACGGTCAGTATCGGCATGGCGTATCACCAGTTGGGCGAAACGTTTTCGGAGACGCTCAGCCGGGCGGATCAGGCGTTGTATCTGGCCAAGCAGGACGGACGCGATCGCGTCGCCCTTGGTTTTCCGAGGCGCTGAATGAAACCGGAACAGCTGTTATCCGGGTTGGAGCCCCTTATGCTTGATTCTCATCTTGGCGGTTCGCAGTCGAACCCCCAAGGCGCCGCGTGGCATGTGGGCAATTATCTGACGTCGATGGACCGCGCTTTGCTGCTGTTCGACTTCGACGCAGCCGGCTCCTTGTTGAACGGCAATACCAATTTCCTGGCCGCGGTGGGTTACACCCGCGAAGAGGCGCTGACGCTGCGCCACGAGCTGCTGTGCGACAGCATGGACGAAGGCCGTGGCACGCGCAGCGGCGAGCAGGTCTGGGACCGGCTGCGCCGCGGCCAGCACTTCTCGGGGACGTGCCGTTACCGTAAGAAGGACGGCAGCTCGCTGTGGATCGAGGCGACCTACCTGCCGCTGCTGAACGACGCGGGCGAGGTCGGCCGCGTGACGGTGATTTCGCGCAAGTCGATCGCGGACGCGGAGCGCCAGGAAGAAATCCGCCTGCTGATGCTGGGCATCAACGAGACCGGCAACGCGGTGGCGGTGTCGGGTTCCGATGGCCGCATCGTCTACGTGAACGACGGCTTTCAGCGGATGCTCGGTTTTTCCCGTAGCGATGCGCTGGACCAGGATCTGGGCGAACTGCTTTCCGGCGGCCGCGCGGACGGCGGCACGCGCGAGGAACTGCACCGCCGCGTGGCCTGTCGCGAGGGCTATCACAAGGACGTGCTGGTCTACGACCGCGGCGGCAAGCCGCTGTGGGTGTCGGTGATGGCCAACTCGGTGTTCGACGAGCGCGGGACGCTGGTCAACATCGTGGACGTGCTGACTGACATCACGCCGACGAAGGTGCACGAGGTGCTGCAGCGCCGGGTGCTGCAGGCGATGGTGAACGAGGCCTCGGTGGTCGAGGTCATGAACATGGTGTGCCGGGAGGTCGAGCGCCTGGCGCCGGAAGTGGCGGCGTCGGTGGTTCGCGTGGACGACGCGGGCCTGTTGCGCCCGCTGGCGGCGCCGAGCCTGCCGCAGGGCTATTCGGACGCGCTGGAAGGCGTGCCGATCGGCCCGCAGGTGGGCGCCTGCGGCACGGCGGCGTTTCTAGGCCGTCCGGTGATCGTCCCGGACATTGCAACAGACCCGCTGTGGGACGATTACCGCCATCTGCCGCTGCCGGAGGAATACAAGGCGTGCTGGTCGTCGCCGATCAAGTCGAGCGATGGCCGGGTGATCGGGACGTTCGGTTTCTATTTCCGCGAACGCCGGCTGCCTGATGATTTCCATCACCGCCTGGTGGACGTGTGCGTGTACCTGTGCGCGCTGGCGCTGGAACGCGAGGAAGCGCGCGCCCGCATCCGGCAATTGGCGTTCTATGACGAACTGACGGGACTGCCAAATCGCAATCTGCTGTTGGCGCAGGCGGAGCAGGCGATTGCGCGGGCGGAGCCGGAGCGCAAGCGGGTGGCGGTGCTGTTCCTGGATCTAGACCGTTTCAAGCAGGTGAACGATACGCTGGGCCATCCGATCGGGGACGCGCTGCTGCGGGATGTGGCGCAGCGTCTGCGCCGGTTGGCGCGGGCGACGGATATCGTGGGCCGGCTTTCCGGCGACGAGTTCGTGATGCTGATGCCGGAGTTCGAACATGGCCGCTTGACTGCGGCGGCGGAACACATCCTGGTGGCGCTGGCGCAGCCTTTCTCGGTGGGCGGCATCACGCTGAACCCGTCGGTGAGTATCGGCATCAGCGTGTTCCCGGAGAACGGCCGGGACATGGATACGTTGCTGCGTCACGCGGACATGGCGATGTATCAGGCGAAGACGGCGGGCCGCAATCGCATTTCGTTCTTCAGCGCTGAGATGAATCGTCAGGCGCAGGAGCGGTTGGCGCTGGAAGCGGCGCTGCGGGATGCGTTGGAAGCGAAGGCTTTGCGTTTGCACTATCAGCCGCAGGTGGGGTTGAAGAACGGCAGCCTGTATGGGGTGGAGGCGCTTGCACGTTGGCGCCATCCGACGCTGGGGGATATTTCGCCGGCGCGCTTTGTACCGCTGGCGGAAGAGTGTGGGCTGATCGGTGATCTGGGCGACTGGGCGTTGCGCGAGGCCTGCTCGCAACTGGCGATCTGGCGCAACAACGGTCTGCGTGTTCCTTCGGTGTCGGTGAACCTGTCGGCGACGAATTTCCACAATCTGAACTTGCCGCGGATGATTGCGGCGACGTTGGCTGAGTTCGGGTTGGCGCCTGCGGATTTGATGCTCGAGATTACCGAGGGCGTGGTTCTGGATGCCACGGCCGGGACGTTGCGCACGATTGCTGAACTGCATCGGTTGGGCGTACGGCTGTCGATGGATGACTTCGGGACTGGATATTCCAGCCTGGGGCATTTGCGGCGCTTGATCGTTGACGAACTGAAGCTGGATCGCAGTTTCGTGCAAGGGTTGGAGAGCGATGATGCGGCTCGGGCGCTGACCAGTGCTGTGATCCGGATTGGGGAGAGCTTGAGTCTGCCGGTTGTGGCTGAGGGCGTTGAGAACGAAGAGCAGCGGCGGTTTCTGATCGAGCAAGGGTGTGCTGCGGGGCAGGGGTTTCTGTTTTCGCCGCCTTTGCCTGCGGGGGATCTTGAGGAGTGGTTGCGGGCTCGGGGGTGAGTGGTTCGCTTCGTTTGTCGGATTGAGTTCTTGAGGCGTCCGGCACGGTGGCGTCCCGGGGCGCGCGGGGCCACGATTGCGGTCCGGAGCCTTCGCTCCGGACNNCCGCACCGGACTCTGGCAATTGAAATCTGATGGCCGCTGGGACGATCAGCGTGCTTGGCATTTTTGCGTAGGGACCTTCGGACTAGAAGCATTTTGCTCTGCCCGTCTCCGTTCGGCCGCGCGGGCGGTCTCCGGAGACTTACGCGGCGTCTTGCGTTGTGGTGATGACGCTTCGCGAGTAGGTAGCGTTTGGGTGTCGGAAACCCGTAGATTCGTAAGACCGATTAGGGTGTCAGGCACCGTCGGATTCGTAGGACTGACTCGGCTGTCTGACACCAGGGAGCGCTCCGATCGCCATTCATCGTCACTTGAACTCAAGTGCCCTATGGGCGGCGCGAACCGGTCGGCAGGCTGTGGCGAACCGTCGCCGCGCCGCCCATCACCGCTCTCTCCACGGTGATGCTGGAGCTTTAGAACCCCACTCTCCGCAAGCGCGCAAGCGACTACCTCCACGACGACCCACAGCGCGTATGCCGATCGTGGCCGCCCGCGCGGCCGCGACTCGGCGGGCCCCGCAAGACTCGTCCCTGACCACGGCTCTAGCAGCGCTCCGAATCATGCACATCGCAGCTCCTCGGTGCGGGCGACAGGGGGCCGAGCGCCGTCGATGCGCCCGAGGGAATCTGAAGGGAGCCGAAGGCGGACGAAGATGACGAAGGGGGAGGCCGGAGCGAAGGCTCCGGACCGCAATCGTGGGCGCTCGGCCCCCTGTTGCCCGTGCCGAGGGGCGGGAGAAGAACGCCGCGACCGTCAAATCAAAGCCGCAGCCAATCGAAGTCACAGTCAAAGGCGCCTCACCCCACACCCCACACCCCGTACCCCCCCGCCCGGACACCCCCTCCAGCCGTCCCCATTTCCCCTCCCCCCTCCAGCATCACTAAATACTTTCCCTCATTTGCACACCCACCACTTCCGATATATATTTCAAGCCTAAACTATCCAGACCTAAATATCTGCGGCTTCCGCTCCAGCACCACAGAGCGACTGTCGCGTACTTGGAGCGTATACGGCAATGAAGATAGTCTGCATCGGCGGCGGTCCCGCCGGCCTGTATTTCGGTCTGCTCATGAAACTGCAGAACCCCGCCAACGAAGTCACCGTCATCGAACGCAACCGTCCGTATGACACTTTTGGCTGGGGCGTGGTCTTCTCCGACGCCACCATGCAGAATTTGCGTGAGGCCGATCCCGTATCCGCGCAGACCATTGGCGATGCGTTCAACCATTGGGATGACATCGACATCCATTTCAAGGGACGCAGCATCCGCAGCAGCGGCCACGGCTTTATCGGCATTGGGCGCAAGAAGCTTCTGAACATCCTGCAGGCGCGTTGCGAAGACGTGGGCGTGAAGCTCGTTTTCGAGAACTTCGTCCAGGACGACCAGGCCATCGCCCGTGAGTACGACGCCGACCTCGTCATTGCCTCGGACGGCATCAACAGTCAGATCCGTACCCGGTACGCCGATACGTTCCATCCCGACATCGACCAGCGCCGCTGCCGCTTCGTGTGGCTGGGCACCAAGAAGGTGTTTGATGCCTTCACCTTTGCCTTCGTGCAGACCGAGCACGGCTGGTTCCAGGCGCATGCCTATCGGTACGAAGATGGCATGTCCACGTTCATCGTGGAGACGCCGGAGGAAACCTGGCAGGCTGCGGGCATCGAGCAGATGAGCCAGGAAGAGGGCATCGCCTATTGCGAGAAGCTGTTCGCGCCCTGGCTGGACGGCAATCCGTTGATCAGCAATGCGTCGCACCTGCGTGGGTCGGCCATCTGGATCCGTTTCCCGCGCGTCATCTGCAATACGTGGGTCCACTGGAACAAGCTGGACACCGCCCGTGGCGAGCGCCGCGTGCCGGTCGTGCTGATGGGCGATGCCGCGCACACCGCGCACTTCTCCATCGGATCGGGCACCAAGCTGGCGCTGGAAGACGCGATCGAGCTGGCGCGTTGCCTGAGCGGCGCGGAAGGCAGCGTCGAGGCCGGGCTGCGTCATTACGAGGAAGTGCGTAGCGTCGAGGTCCTGAAGATCCAGAACGCCGCCCGCAACTCCACCGAATGGTTTGAGAACGTCGAGCGCTACGCCGACCTGGAACCCGAGCAGTTCGCGTATTCGTTGCTGACCCGTTCGCAGCGCATTTCGCACGAGAATCTGCGCCTGCGCGATCCGGCCTGGCTGGAAGGCTTTGAGCGCTGGATCGCGGAACGCGCGGGCGCGGCCACGCCCGAGGGCCGGCGTCCGGCGATTCCGATGCTGACGCCTTACCAGGTGCGCGGCGTGCGCCTGAAGAATCGTATTCTCGTGTCGCCGATGGCCATGTATTCGTGCACGGACGGCGTGCCGGGGGATTTCCATCTGGTTCACCTAGGTGCGCGCGCCATGGGTGGCGCCGGGTTGGTGATGGTGGAAATGACCTGCGTGTCGCCCGACGGCCGCATCACGCCGGGGTGCCCGGGGCTGTGGAATGACGAGCAGCAGCAGGCGTTTGCCCGCATCGTGACCTTTGTGCACGGCAACAGCGATGCGCGCATTGGCATGCAGTTGGGTCATGCCGGCCGCAAGGGGTCGACGCAGCTCGGTTGGCAGAAGATCGATCATCCGCTGGCGGAAGGAAACTGGCCGCTGGTGTCGGCGTCGGCCCTGCCGTACATCGAAGGCGTGTCGCAGACGCCGCGCGCCATGACGCGCGCGGATATGGACGAAGTGCGCGACAACTTCGTGGCGGCCGCGCGCCGCGCGGCGGCTGCCGGCTTCGATTGGCTTGAGCTGCACTGCGCGCACGGCTATCTGTTGTCCAGCTTTATTTCGCCGCTGACCAATCGGCGTGAGGATGAATACGGCGGCAGTCTGGAGAACCGGCTGCGCTTCCCGCTGGAGGTGTTCCATGCGGTGCGCGCGGTGTGGCCCGAGGACAAGCCGATGTCGGTGCGGATCTCGGCCAGCGATTGGGTGGAAGGCGGCATCACCGCGGACGATGCGGTCGAGATCGCGCGTCACTTCAAGGCGGCCGGCGCCGACATGATCGACTGCTCGTCCGGTCAGGTCAGCAAGGAAGAAAAGCCGGTGTACGGCCGCATGTTCCAGACGCCGTTTGCCGATCGCGTCCGCAACGAAGCCGGCATCCCGACGATTGCCGTGGGCGCCATCTTCGAGGCCGATCACGCCAACGGCATCATCGCCTCGGGCCGGGCAGACCTGTGCGCGCTGGCACGTCCCCATTTGGCTGACGCCTCCTGGACGCTGCGCGAAGCGGCGCGTGTGGGCTATGTTGATGTGTCGTGGCCGAGCCAGTATTTCGCCGGCAAGCGCCAGCTTGAAACCAACTTCGAACGCGCCGCCGCGATGGCGCAACTGGATATCAAATGAACGCACAATCGCTACCGCTCGCCGGGCGTCACGCCCTGGTGACGGGGGGCGCGCGCGGCATCGGTCTGGCAGCCGCCCGGGCGCTGCTTCAGCGCGGCGCCCGCGTCACGCTGCTGGGCCGCGATGGCGGCGCGCTGGACACGGCTGCCGACGAGCTGGCCCGATTGGGTCAGGTGCAGGCAGTCAGCGCGGACATTGCCGAGGAAGCCTCGGTGCGCGCAGCCTTTGCGCAGGCCGAGTCCGAGTTCGGCCCGGTGCTGATCCTGGTGAACAACGCGGGGCAGGCGGTCAGCCAGCGCTTTGACCGCACGGATGCCGCGCTGTGGAACCAGATGCTTGCCGTCAATCTGACGGGCACCTTCCACTGCATCCAGGCGGCATTGCCCGGCATGCTGCAGGAAAAGTGGGGCCGTGTGATCAACGTGGCCAGCACCGCAGGGCTGATCGGCTATGGGTATGTAAGTGCCTACTGCGCTGCAAAGCACGGCGTGATCGGGTTGACCCGGTCGCTGGCGCTGGAAACGGCGCAGAAGGGCGTGACGGTCAACGCGGTCTGCCCGGGCTATACCGAGACGGACATTGTGCGCGGCGCCGTCGCGAACATTGTCGAGAAGACCGGCATGACGCCGGAAGCTGCCCGCCTGAAACTGGCGGAGCGCAACCCGCAGGGCCGCCTGGTGCAGCCCGAGGAAGTGGCCGAGACGGTCGCGTGGCTGGCGCTGCCGGCCTCCGCTTCGATCAATGGCCAGGCGATCGCCGTCGACGGCGGCGAAGTGATGACCGGCTGAGGCCGGCGTTCCATCCACCCAGCATTCATGAACGGAGACACCATGAGCACGCAGCCCGAAGAGCACACCATGAAGCATCACAAGCGTCCCATCGCCGGCTACCAGGCGAAGACGTTCCTGTGGCAGGTGTCGGACGACGGCAAGGTCGGCACCATTACGCTGAACCGTCCGGAGCGCAAGAATCCGCTGACGTTTGATTCGTACGCGGAACTGCGCGATTTCTTCCGGTCGCTGGTGTATGCCACCGACATCAAGGTGGTGGTGGTGACGGGCGCGGGCGGCAATTTCTGCTCGGGCGGCGACGTGCACGAGATCATCGGCCCGCTCACGAAGATGAGCATGCCGGAACTGCTGGATTTCACGCGCATGACGGGTGATCTGGTCAAGGCCATGCGCGCTTGCCCGCAGCCCATCGTGGCGGCCGTGGACGGCGTTTGCGCCGGCGCGGGGGCGATGGTGGCGCTGGCGTCGGACATGCGGTTGGGCACGCCGGCCGCGCGGACCGCGTTCCTCTTTACCCGCGTGGGTTTGGCGGGGGCCGACATGGGCGCATGCACGCTGCTGCCGCGCATGATCGGTCAGGGCCGTGCCTCCGAGCTGCTGTACACCGGCCGCGCCATGACGGCCGACGAGGGCGCGAGCTGGGGCTTTTTCAATGCGCTGCACGAATCCGGAAAGTTGCTGGAAGCGGCGCAGACGCTGGCGGCGCAACTGGCTGCGGGTCCGACGTTTGCGCACGGCGTGACCAAGAAGCTGTTGCATCAGGAATGGAACATGGGTGTGGACGAGGCCATCGAGGCCGAAGCCGAGGCCCAGGCCATCTGCATGCAGACGCGCGATTTCCATCGCGCCTACGAGGCCTTTGTGGCCAAGCAGAAGCCCGTCTTTGAGGGGAACTGATGATGCGCGACGCAAGCTGGCTGGACTGGCCCTTTTTCGATGACGCGCATCGCAAGCTGGCGCATGACGTGGACGCCTGGTGCGAGCAGTCGCTGGGCGACGTGGACCATCACGACGCAGATGCGGCATGCAAAAAACTGGTCAAGGCCATGGGCCAGGCCGGCTGGCTGCGCTACGCGGTGGCGGGCGGCCCCGGCGAGGCGTGGGGCGGCGCGCTGCCGGAGGTGGACTCGCGCGCGGTGTGCATCCTGCGCGAGACGTTTGCCCGGCATGAGGGATTGGCGGACTTTGCGTTTGCGATGCAGGGCCTGGGCAGCGGCGCGATTTCGCTGATGGGCTCGGATGCGCTGCGCCAGCATTACCTGCCGCGCGTGGCGCGCGGCGAGGCGATTGCGGCCTTTGCGCTGTCGGAGCCCGATGCGGGCTCGGACGTGGCGGCGCTGGCCTGCGAGGCCAAGCTGGACGGCGATCACTATGTGCTGAATGGCGCCAAGACGTGGATTTCGAACGGCGGCATTGCGGACTTCTATGTCGTGTTCGCGCGCACGGGCGAAGCGCCGGGCGCGCGGGGCATCAGCGCCTTCGTGGTGGATGCGGACAAGCCGGGGTTCGAGGTGGCCGAGCGCATCGACCTGATCGCGCCGCATCCGCTGGCGACCATCACGTTCGACAACTGCCGCATCCCGGTGACGCACCGGTTGGGCGACGCAGGGCAGGGTTTCAAGCTGGCCATGATGACGCTGGACATCTTCCGCGCGTCGGTGGCGGCGGCGGCGCTGGGGTTTGCGCGCCGGGCGCTGGATGAAGGATTGGCGCGCGCCAAGTCGCGCCGCATGTTCGGCCAGACGCTGGCCGACCTGCAACTGACGCAAGCCGCGCTGGGCGAGATGGCAACCGCCATCGACGCCTCGGCGCTGCTGACGTACCGCGCCGCGTGGATGCGCGACGTGCAGAAGCTACGCACCACGCGCGAAGCGGCGATGGCCAAGATGACGGCCACGGAGTCGGCGCAGACGGTGATCGACCGGGCGCTGCAGATGTTCGGCGGCGCTGGCGTGGTGTCGGGGATGCCGGTGGAGAAGCTTTACAGGGAAATCAGAGCGCTGCGTATCTACGAAGGCGCCACGGAAGTGCAGAAGTTGATCATCGCCCGTGAATTGCTGAAGGCATAAAGGGCCATCGAGCGCCTGCTTTTTGCAACGTAAACCGCATCGCACAGCCAAGGGGAATTTTCATGGAAGTATCCGCCCACATCGACACCTTTGCCCGGGACAACCTGCCCCCGGGCGAACAATGGCCTGAGTTCCTGCTGGATGGCCCCGACGTGGCCTATCCAAAGCGTTTCAATTGCGCGGTGGAATTGGTGGACGCGATGGTCGGCCAAGGCCACGGCGATCGCGTGGCGCTGCGCTGGCGCCAGGACGGCAAGCCGGCAACGATGACCTACCGCGAACTGGCCGCGCTGACGAACCGCATCGCGCGCGTGCTGACCGAGGACATGAAGCTGGTGCCGGGTAATCGCCTGCTGCTGCGCGGTCCGAACAATCCGATGATGGCGGCCTCGTGGCTGGCGGCGATCAAGGCGGGTCTGGTGACGGTGCCGACGATGCCGCTGCTGCGTTCGAAGGAACTGAAGCAGATCATCGAGAAGGCGCAGATCCAGGCGGTGCTGTGCGACGTGCGCCTGAAGGACGAGGCGCAGTTCTGCGCGCAGCCGGATCACGAGAACCACTGCCCGGGTCTGGCGCAGGTGATGTACTTCAACGATTCGGCGGCCGATGCGCTGGACGCGCTGGCGGCCGGCAAGCCTGACACGTTCGAGGCGTGCGATACGGCGGCGGACGATGTGTGCCTGATCGCGTTCACCAGCGGCACGACGGGCTCGCCGAAGGGCTGCATGCATTTCCATCGCGATGTGCTGGCGATGTGCGATCTGTTTCCGAAGCATGTGATCAAGCCGGGTCCGGACGACATTTTCTGCGGCACGCCGCCGCTGGCGTTCACGTTCGGGCTGGGCGGCCTGCTGTGCTTTCCGCTGCGCGTGGGCGCGAGCACGGTGCTGGCCGAGAAGCTGTCGCCGGAGAGCCTGCTGGAACTGATCCAGGAGTTCCGCGCGACGATCGTGTTCACGGCCCCGACCTTCTACCGCCAGATGGCGGCGCTGGTGGGCAAGTTCGATCTGTCGTCGCTGAAGAAGAGCGTGTCGGCGGGCGAAGCGCTGCCGGATGCGACGCGCCAACTCTGGAAGGATGCAACGGGGATCGAGATGATCGACGGCATCGGCGGCACGGAGATGATCCACGTGTTCGTGTCGAGCCCGCCTGAGTCGGTGCGCCGCGGCGCGATCGGCCGCGTGGTGCCGGGGTATGTGGCGCAGATCGTTGACGATGAGATGAAGCCGGTGCCGAACGGGACGGTGGGCCGGTTGGCGATCAAGGGGCCGACGGGCTGCCGCTATCTGGCGGACGAGCGCCAGCGCCGGTTCGTGCAAGACGGCTGGAATCTGCCGGGCGACACGTTTGTGCAGGATGACGACGGCTATCTGTTCTATCAGGCGCGCAACGACGACATGATCGTGTCGGCAGGCTACAACATTGCGGGTCCGGAGGTCGAAGACGCGCTGCTGCGCCACGAGGCGGTGGCGGAGTGCGGGGTGGTGGGCGCGACGGACGACGAGCGCGGTCAGGTGGTGAAGGCGTTTGTGGTGCTGAAGCCGGGGTTTGCGCCAAGCGCGGAGCTGGTGACGGCGATGCAGACGTTCGTGAAGGCGAATATTGCGCCCTACAAGTACCCACGCGCGATCGAGTTCGTGGATACGTTGCCGCGGACGGAGACGGGTAAGTTGCAGCGGTTTGCGTTGCGCAAGATGGCGTGAGCAGGTAGAGGCATCAAAGGAAACATCATGGCAGCACCAATCACGACGGCTCCTTTCGTGAGCCAGGTAGAAGTCCGATTCCGCCATTGCGATCCGGCGGGGATCGTGTTCTATCCGCGCTATTTCGAGATGATCAATGATTTCGTCGAGGAGTGGTTCGACAAGGGAATGGGGCTGCCGTTTCATGCGCTGCATGTGGAGCGGCACATCGGTACGCCGATGGCGTCGGTGACGTGCGATTTCAGCGCGCCGAGCCGGTGGCACGAGAAGCTGTGCCAGACGCTTTCTGTACAGCGTATTGGTGGCGCGTCGTTCAAGGCGCTGGTGCGGTTTGAAGGGCCGGACGGGCAGTTGCGGTTGTCGGCGACGCTGACGATCGTGACGGTGGATCTGCGAACGATGAAGTCGATGCCGCTGCCTGCGGATCTGCGGGAACGCATGCAGCATTTTCTGGCAACCGCGGCATAAGCGGGCGCCACCCTGTGGTTTGTTTATTTGATCAATAGGATGAGACGTTATGAAGATTCTGCAACCGCCGGATTGGATGGCGCCCCGGGGCTATTCGAATGGTGTGCTGACCGAGATGCAGGTGGGCAGCAAGATTGTGTTCGTGGGCGGACAGGTGGGATGGAACGGGCAGCAGCAGTTCGAGTCCGATGACTTTGCGGACCAGGTGCGTCAGGCGCTGTTGAACATCGTGCAGATTCTTGCCGAGGGCGGGGCGAAGCCTGAGCATATCGTTCGGATGACTTGGTATGTGACGGATAGGAAGGAATACGTTGCGGCGTATCCGGGTATCGGTAAGCACTACCGGGAGTTGATCGGCCGGCATTTCCCGGCGATGACGGCGGTGGAAGTGGCCGCTCTGGTGGAGGATCGCGCGAAGGTTGAAATTGAAGTGACCGCGGTGGTGCCTGCGCAGTAGGGGTTTATTCGGTTTGACGGTGTATCGAAGGTTCGCCGCTTTTGCTTTCCGGCCGGCACCGGGGGGCTAGGGTGGCGGGCCTTCGGTGCTTGTGGGATGGGTTTTTCTGGTGGGCATGCCGTTGAATTCAGGTGTCTGACACCCGCATGGGACGGTCGGCACTGCACGGCGGTCGTCGCGGGGTGTCTGACACCGTGCGCGGTGCGTAGGATTGTTAGCTCTGGGTGTCAGGGACCGGTTGATGATGCACCGGTCGCGGGTTCTTTAGACGCCCGGCGCGGCGGCGGTCTGGGGCGCGCGGGGCTACGATTGCGGT
>NZ_DIEJ01000068.1:0-2996 GCF_002418565.1 Achromobacter sp. UBA5777
GTCCAGCCACGCGGACGGCGACATCGCGACCGCGCCGACGCGCGCCTGCGCCAACCGCCAACCGCCCCAGCCCAAACCGACGGCCAGCAGCACGGCAACCACCCATGCGGTCAGCCGATGGCTGGCTTCGGGGCGGCCGGCGTCCCGGCGGCCGGCATCCCGGCGATCGCCCGGACTTCCTGTGCCCCGGTCTCTGGCGGCTTGCGACTTGTCCGGCGTATCCACGTGCCTACTTCCCGATGGCCGCTTTCATGCGCGTGCGCCAGGTGTCGGCGCTCATGATGGAGGCGTTGTCCCACAGGCCCCGGGCTTCCGGCCCCTGCGCGTAGGTGGGCTCGAACATCTGCCAGACCAGCACCTGCGGCTTGTTCTGCTTGAAGGCGGGCGATTCCAGATACTCCAGCAGCATCACCCAGTGGCCCACGTTGCCGGGCTTCCAGTTGACCGAAACGGGACGGTCGAGCGCGTTGGACAGCTTCTGCGGAAATCCGAAGTAGGGCTGCACCATGCTATGTCCGGTGACGTGCACGGGCGCCGGCGTGTCGTCCACGAGGCTCTGGCTGTCGGACTGGCGCCGCACCGTGAAGGTCTCGCGGCCGGCCTGTTTGCGCTGGTCTGGCGTGAGGAAAAGCTCGGCCAGGTCGCCATAGCGGCGCTCGTTGACCACGCTGCCCAGTGCCAGGCCGGTGCCGGGCTTGCCGGCCAGCGTCTTCACATCCTGCTTGATGCGCTGCGCCAGCGCATCGGCGGTGGCGTCCGCGGCGGCCTGCGTCCAGTGCTGGTCGGTGCGGTAGAAGACCTCCTGGCCGCGGCTCTTCACGCGCTGCAGCACGGCCTCGTCGTCGATGGTCGCGATGCCGGCCTGCTTGAGCTTGTCCTGGATGGTCTGATAACGCTTCTTTACGTCGGCGCTGAGCGCCTTGCCGTCCGGCAGCTTGTCCTGATAGAAAAGCGTCTTGTCCGGCAGCACCAGCACCTCAAGCTGAATGCCCTTGGCCGCCAGCGCGTCACGCGTTTCGCGCACCAACTGCGTGGACGCGTCGATCCCGCGCATATCGACCTGCGTCAGGCTGCCCCAGCCGGGAAAGAGCCAGTTGTCCTTGCCCTGGATCACGATGGAGGAGGCCTGCTGCGCCTGCGCCGCGGTGGCGCACGCCGCCATCAGGGCGGCCGATGCCAGCGCGCGGGCCAGCGGGCCGGAAAGCCTCGGCAGGGTGCGCTTCGGAAGACGGGTTGCGGTGTGCATGGGTGAACTCCTTGTATTGCGGATCGGCGTGCCGTCAGTACGACAGGGTCAGGTTGATGAACAGGCCCTTGGCGCGATCGGCCTGCCCGCCGCCGATGTTGAAACGGTATTGCGTCGTCAGATCCAGGTAGGACATGGGTGCGGTGTAGTGGCCTTCGCGGAACCAGTAGCGCAGGTTGAAGCCCGGCCCGGCGCCCATCGACCACGAGGTGGTGTCGCCCAGCAGCCGGTAGGAATCCGAACCATCGATGTCAAAGCCGGTGACACGGTTCTTGTTCCACAGCCAATCCGCGCCGATGACCGCGTAGGGAAAGAACACCAGCCGCTCGCTGATGGCGTCCACGCGATAGCTGCGGCCCACGCGCAGTTCGCCGGCGCCGAACGCCTGGTCGCGTTTCAGCCGGCCCGACGATTTTTCTTCGTCCACGCCCGTTGCGTTGTTGCGCAGCCAGAACTTGGCCGGCATGTCCTGCCAGGAATAGCCGGCCTGCACATAGCCTTCCATCGTGAACCAGTCGGGGCGGTCGATGCGCAGCGTCGTGCCTTCGTACAGGCCGTAGGTCACATACGCGAGCCAGCCGCCGCTGCCGGCATCCGTCTGGTAGTGCGCGGTCTTGTCGCGGAGGTCGTCTCCGCAGCGCAGCGCCGTCGGTTCAGGGCTGAATGTGCCCCGGCGCGTAGCGCTGCCCAGGTTGAACTGACGCTCCAGGCCGAACGTCAGACCTACTTCGGTGGAGGGCGTGAACCGCATGCCGAGCGACCCGATGGTGGTGGGAAGGCCTGAAATGCCCGGATTGGATGATCCAGCGATATCGATGGTGGATGGTTGGGAATTGTCGTCCGTCCTCTGGCAAGGGTTGGACACAGTCTGGCTCGCGGTCCGGCTACCCTTGTCGTATAGCGTGTTCGAAAAGCGTCCGTACAGTTCAAAGGTCCGCGTCGAGGAATTCAGGAAGTCCGACGGCCGCCAGAAGATTTCCGCGGTGCTGAACACGGCGTCGCCGGGCACAGTGATGGCCGCGCCGCCCAGGCCGGACGATGCCGGTCGCGCGCCGCGGTAGCCAGCGGAGAAATACCCGCCCCATTCGCGCGACAGCCCGCCGATGGCGTTGCGCGTGTCAAAGCGCTGCTGCGGCGTGAGCTCAAGTTTGCCGGCGTCGTTCTCGTCGATCGCCTCCTTCAGGCGATCGACCGCGCCGCGCTTGTCCCCGACGCCGGCCAGCGCATAGCCTTCATCCAGGATTACGGTCGGCGGCGCCTTGCCCGTGGCGCGTGCGGCCTGGAAGTCCTGCAGCGCAAGCTTGGGCTGGCGCATGCGCTGGTGCAGATAACCGCGCTGCATCAGGAGCGTTGGATCGTCAGGCTGCGCGGCCAGCGCCGCGCTCATGCGCGTGTTGGCCTCGGCCAGTTGCGCGGCGTTGCCGGCCGCCAGCGTGGTGGTCAGCAGGCGCTGGTATTCCTTGTTGGCGGGATCCTGCTCGGCCGCCTTGCGCGCCTGGCTGATGGCTTCCTGGTAATCCTCACGCGCGTAAGCGGCATAGGCCAGCGACGCGGGGCCGCCGCTGCCTGCGGCATCGGACGGCAGCAGTTCGCACGAGGTGCCGTAGGGCGTATCGCGGCAATCCTGCACCGGCGCGGGATAGTTCGCCAGCGTCAGCGTGGCGGGGATGGCCGGGCGCGCGCCCGCGCGCTTGACGCGCTGCGCCGCCGCCTCATCCTTGCCGCCCAGCGGTTCGACCAGCGCGAGCGC
>NZ_DIEJ01000222.1:0-6585 GCF_002418565.1 Achromobacter sp. UBA5777
CGGCCGGCGCGCCGTCGAGCGGCGAACCTTGCCCGCTGCCGACGGCCCCGCCTTCGGCCGCAGCGCCCGCTTCCGGGCCGGTGCGCGCCAGCAGAATCTCCTTCTTGCGAAGCGCCAGCACCCCGCGCTGGAAGTCCGACACGCTGCGCCGGCCCAGATGGTTTTCGATCATCCACAGATGCACGTCGTCCATGGATTTGAAGTGCGGGTGCTGAATCGTCTGGAACGGGATGTTGTGCTTGACGCAGATGGCGTAACGGTTGTGCCCGTCGATCAGCAGGTCGCCCCACAGGACCAGGGCGTCGCGGCACCCCTCAGCCAGCAGGCTGCGTTCCAGCGCGGCGTGTTCGTCCTCGGTCAGCGGGTCTATATAGGCACGCAGGCCTTCGTCTACTCTGATTTCCATGGTGTCCAAATAAAGTCGGGCGGCGCCCTACGCCAGCCCCTGTCCGCGCAGCACGTCCTGGATGGCCGCCAGGCGCGCCACCGGGTCGGTCAGGGCCAGCAGGGTCGCCTTGTCGTCCGGGGGTAACGGCAAGAGTTCGCACCAGCGGTTTGCCACCCAGCCGCAATCATCCAGGCGGAATGGCGGCGCCAGCGGCATTCTCTCGGCGGGCACGCCATCCTGCTGCCACTGCGCCACCAGGCGGCCCAGCGCATCGGCGCTGGCCTGCATGGCCGCGGGCACGGGCGTGGGCGGATCGTCGGGAATGGGCTCGGCTTCGCCCATCCAAAGGCCGTATTTTGCCACCTCGCTGGACCGCAGCCGAAAGCGCGAGGTGCCCCGGCACCGGATTTCCAGCAAGGCCGGCATGGGCGCCTCCCAGGATTCGACCCGCGCCATGGTGCCCACGGGCGACAGCGTCTCTACACCCTCGGGCGAGCGGACCTCGCTGCCGGCCAACAGGCCCACGATGCCGAACTCGGTGTTTTCGGCGATGCTGCGCCGGATCATGTCCAAATAGCGGACTTCGAAGATGCGCAGATGCACCACGCCCGCGGGAAACAGCGCGTTGGACAGCGGAAACAAGGGAATCAGCGACATGGCCGCCTCCTGTTCATTTCACGTCGAAGGCATCGTCCACCGGCACCTGCAGCGCCGTCGCCAACGCATTCGTCTGCGACGCCATCGCCATCACGGCCAGCAGCTCGGCGTGCTGGCCATCGGTCATGCCCTTGGCCCGGGCCGAGGCCGTGTGGGAATGGACGCAATACGAGCAGCCGTTGGCGGTGGACACCGCGATGTAGATCATCTCGCGCACCAGCGGCGAGAGCTCGCCCTCGGCCATCATCACCGTCTTGAGCTGCTCCCAGACGCTGCGCATCCGCGAGGGATCGTTGGCCAGCGCCCGCCAGAAGTTGTTGACGAAGTCCGATTTGCGCGTGGCGCGGATGTCCTCGAACACCGCCCATGCCTCGGGACTTCTGCGGATCTCGTCATCGCTCAGCAGCCTTACCGTGCTCATTGCCCCTCTCCATCGTGAAAAAACACATCGGACCAGCGCGTCGCGGCGGCCCCCTTTTGACCCATCCAGGAACGCAGCCGGCCGCTCAAGTGTTGCGGCCGTCGTACGGAATGCGGGTCAGCCCATTGACGTCCACGTTCTCCAGGCAACGTACGTTGACCGCCGCCGTCTCCTTGCCTTCTGCCCCGACCCCGAACCCGAAGGGCGCACAGCCGCAGTTGGCGCAGAAATGGTGCGAGATCACGTGCTTGTTGAAGGTGTATGTCGACATGGCTTGCGTGGACGACGTGATGCGCAGGGCGGCGCGCGGCACGAACCACAGCAAATAGCCCTTGCGGCTGCAATGCGAGCAGTTGCATTCCAGCACCTGAGACACATCGCCATCGACTTCATAGGCGATCTGTCCGCAGTGGCAGCTTCCTAGTTGCATGGATTGTCTCCCGGCCGTAATCGGATCAGACTCCCATCATAGGCCTGCCCCGCCCGCCTTGCCCATGCGGACGCAACGCCCCCCAACTCCACCCCGCCCCCGGCCAAGCACGGAGCCATCATGCCCCAGTTATCCGCGTATCTCAGTTTTGACGGCAATTGCGCCGAGGCCATGCGCTTTTACGAACGCGTGCTGGGCGGCCGCCTTGACGCGCTGGTCCGCTACGCCGATGCGCCGCCCGATGCCGCCATGCCGGTGCTGTCGGACGAAGACGCCGGGCGCATCATGTACGCCCGCCTGACGCTGGACGAACAGACCTTGCTGGGCAGCGACGCCACCGCCGGCCATCCCTACCCCGGCAACCGCGGGGTGGCGCTGGCGCTGGTGTATCCCACGGTGTCGGATGCGCATCGCGTGTTCGAGCACCTGGCCGAAGGCGGCAGCGTCACGATGCCGCTGCAAAAGACCTTCTGGGCCGAAGCCTACGGCGCGCTGGTCGACCGGTATGGCACGCGGTGGATGGTAAGCGGCGGCCGCATGAGCCACTGAGCGCCCCGCCCCCTTCCTAACCGCCTGGCCGGTGCGCCGCCAGCACGTCGTGCAGCGACTGCGCGGCGCCTTGCAGCACCGGCACCGCGCGCAACAGATCGTCCAGCATCACCCGCGCGGTCGGCGCATGGCAGGCCACCGCCGCCACTACGCGGTCCTCACCATCGCGCACCGGCACCGCCACCGCGCTCATGCCGCGCACGAACTCCTCGTTGTCGATGCCGATGCCGCGCACGGCCAGCCGCTCCAGCTCGGCATCCAGCTTGGCCGGGTCGGTAAACGTGCGCGGCGTATTGCGCGTGAGCGGCAAGCGCGCCAGCACGTGGCTGCGCTCCAGGCGATTCATCGACGCCAGAAACAGCTTGCCGCTGGCCGTGCAGTGCATGGGCACGTGGCTGCCCACGGCAAAAAACAGGCGTAGGGGCTCGGACGTCTCGACGCGCTCCATGTAGACCACCTGGTCGCCGTCCGGCGCGGTCAGGTTGCACGTTTCGCCCAACGTGCCCACCAGCTTGGTCAAGACCGCGCGGCATGCGCGCGTGAAGGCGCTGGCGCGCAGCGTGGCCAGCGCCAGCGATGTCGCCTGCGGCCCCGTCACGAAGCCGTTTTCGGTCGGGGTAGCGGCCACAAAGCCCGCGCGCTGCATGGCCGCCAAGAGGCGCATCAGCGTGGTCTTGGGCATGTCGAGCCGCTGCGCCAGTTGCGCGAGCGTGGGCGGATGCTGCGCGCGGGCCAGGTGATCCAGCACCAGCAATGCGCGCAGCGAACGGGCGGCTTCCTGTTGCCCGCCGGGGTCATCGGACCGGCCGCCGGCCGCCTGTTCCGATGCTGCACTGCGATTTTGAAACCGACGCTGCATGTTCTGTTCCATTTGTCTGCCCCAGCGCGTGTTGTGCTTTGTTCTGTGTGCGCGCTTCCTAGAATCGCCTCAGATGCCGGCCTGGTCCGCATTGCGGAGAGCGAGCCGGTCGGACCTGCCGAACAATATAAGGGAGACCACGCGGATATGTCCGATACCGTCGATTACATCGTGGTGGGCGCCGGCTCGGCCGGATGCGTGATGGCGAACCGGTTGAGTGCGGACGGCGCGCACGCGGTGTGCCTGCTGGAGGCCGGTCCCAAGGACACCTATCCGTGGATCCACATTCCCATCGGCTACGGCAAGACGATGTTCCACAAGGTGGTGAACTGGGGCTTCTACACGGACCCGGATCCCAACATGCTGGACCGGCGCATCTACTGGCCGCGCGGCCGCACGCTGGGCGGCTCCAGCGCCATCAACGGCCTCATCTACATCCGCGGCCAGCGCGAAGACTACGACGCGTGGGCGGCGGCCGGCAACGGGGGCTGGGGTTGGGATGACTGCCTGCCGTGGTTCCGCAAGCTGGAAAACAACGACCTGGGATCCGGCCCGACCCGTGGGACGCAAGGCCCGCTGAACGCCACGTCCATCAAGACGCCGCATCCGCTGGTGGAAGCGCTGATCGCCGCCGCAGGCAAGCTGGGCGTGCCGCACGTGCGCGACTTCAATAGCGGCGACCAGGAGGGCGTGGGCTATTACCAGCTGACCACGCGCAATGGCCGCCGCTGCTCCACGGCCGTGGCTTACCTGCGCCCCGCGCAGGACCGCCCCAACCTGCGCATCGAGACCGATGCGCACGCGATGGCCGTGCTGTTCGAAGGCAGCCGCGCCTGCGGCGTGCGTTTCCGGCAAGGCGGCCAGGTCCGCACGCTGCGCGCCCGGCGCGAAGTCGTGCTGTGCGCGGGCTCCCTGCAATCGCCGCAGCTGCTTCAGCTGTCGGGTGTGGGCCCGGCCAGCCTGCTGCGCGAGTTCGGCATCGGCGTCGTGCGCGATCTCCCGGGCGTGGGCGAAAACCTGCAGGATCATCTTCAGATCCGGCTGATCTACGAGACCACCCGACCCATCACCACCAACGACCAGTTGCGCAGCCTGACCGGCCGGCTGCGCATGGGGCTGCAATGGCTGCTGCTGCGCAGCGGTCCGCTGGCCGTGGGCATCAATCAGGGCGGCCTGTTCTGCCGCGTCGATCCGGCCAGCCGCACGCCCGACACCCAGTTCCATTTCGCGACCCTGTCCGCCGACATGGCGGGCGGCAAGGTGCATCCGTTTTCCGGCTGCACCTATTCGGTGTGCCAGTTGCGCCCGACCTCGCGCGGCCGGGTGCGCCTGCGCAGCACGGACCCGTTCGAGGCGCCGTCCATGCAGCCCAATTACCTGTCGACGGACCTGGACCGACACATGGCGGTGGCCGCCGTGCGGTATGCGCGACAGGTTGCCGCGACCGAGCCGCTGGCCGGCCTGATGAAACGTGAGTTCCGCCCCGGCGCTGACGTGCGCACGGACGATGAGATCCTGCACTTCTGCCGCGAGTATGGCGCCACCATCTTCCATCCGTCAGGCACGGCGAAGATGGGACCGCGCAGCGATCCGCTGGCCGTGGTGGACGAGCGCCTGCGCGTGCACGGCGTGTCAGCGCTGCGGGTGGTGGACTGCTCGATCATGCCCACGCTGGTCTCGGGCAATACCAACGCGCCGGTCGTGATGCTGGCCGAACGCGCGGCGGACTTCATGCTGCAGGACGTGCGGCAGGCGCGCGCGCAAGTCCTGCACACGCCCGCCCGGATGGAGATGACGGACCCCGGCTAGAAAACCCATATCGCAGACAGACCCGGCCGCGGCAGCGCAGATTGCCAGGCCGACCCACCAAAGGAGACTGGACATGGCCAAGCAAAACGAAGCGGCGGTGCGCAAAGTCGTCACCGCCTCGCTGATCGGCGCCACCATCGAGTGGTACGACTTTTTCCTGTATGGCGTCGTCGCCGGCATCGTATTCAACAAGCTGTACTTTCCCACCGGGGACCCGCTGGTCTCGACCATGCTGGCGTACACGACGTTCGCCGTCGGCTTCGTCACGCGCCCGCTGGGTGGCCTGATCTTCGGCCACTTCGGCGACCGCATCGGCAGAAAGAGCATGCTGGTGATGACGCTGATGATCATGGGCATCGCCACCTTCCTGATCGGTCTGGTGCCCACGTACGACATGATCGGCATCTGGGCGCCGATCCTGCTGCTTCTCCTGCGCGTGTTCCAGGGCATCGGGCTGGGCGGCGAATGGGGCGGCGCGGTGCTCATGGCGTATGAGTACGCGCCACCGGAGAAAAAAGGCTTTTACGCGTCGTTGCCGCAGATCGGGCTGGCGATCGGGCTGTGCCTGGCCTCCGGCACGGTGGCGCTGCTGTCCGTCCTGCTGACCGACGAGCAGTTCATGGCGTGGGGATGGCGCATCGCCTTCCTGGCGTCCGCCGCCATGGTGGCCGTGGGCATGTACATCCGGCTCAACATCAAGGAAACGCCGGAGTTCACGGCGGTCAAGGCGCAGAACGCCGAAAGCCGCATCCCGTTCATGGACATGATGCGGCGCTATCCCGGCAACGTCGTCAAGGGCATGGGCGCGCGCTACATCGACGGCGTGTTCTTCAACGTCTTTGGCGTGTTCTCGATCTCATTCCTGACGCAGTCGGTCAAGATCACGCGGACCGAAGCGCTGATCGGGGTGATGGCGGCGGCGCTGGTGATGTGCTTCTTCATCCCCTTCTTCGGCCGCCTGTCCGACCGCATCGGCCGCACGCGCGTGTACTTCTGGGGATCGCTCATCACCGCCGCGGCGTCGTTCCCGGGCTTCTGGATGATGATCAACAGCGGCGGCAACGTGATGCTGATCTGGCTGGCCATCATCATTCCGTTCGGGATCCTGTATGCCGCCATCTACGGACCGGAGGCCGCGCTGTTCTGCGAGCTTTTCGACGCCAAGGTGCGCTACACCGGCATCTCGTTCGTCTATCAGTTCTCGGGCATCTTCGCGTCCGGCATCACGCCCATCATTGCCACCGCCCTGCTCAAGACCGGCGGCGGGCAGCCGTGGCTGATCTGCCTGTATGTGCTCTTCGCGGGCGTGGTGTCGGCGTTCTGCGCGTGGCTGATCGGGCGCGGCAAGCAGCCGGTGGAGCTGGACGGCGCAGGCCAGCCGTCCATGCCGCGGGCTGGGCTGCGCAAGGCATAGACGGCGGGCGGCCCCCGATAGGCGGTGCGCGGCTGGCGGTGGCGGCGCGGCTCAGCCC
>NZ_DIEJ01000135.1:0-4237 GCF_002418565.1 Achromobacter sp. UBA5777
GCCAGCGACGCCGCCGCCGTCAGCCGCGCGCTGTCGGCGTGGGCCGGTCGTCTGGCGGGGCAAGGCTGGCACATCCAGGTCTACGCCTCGCTCGACGCCATCGCCAGCGCCGCCCCCGCGCTGGCCCGGCTGCCGGTCCCGGTGGTACTGGATCACTTCGCAATGATTCCGGCGCAGCTTGCGCTGGACGATCCCCGTGTCCTGCAGGTGCTGGACCTGGTCGGCAGCGGCGCCGCCTACGTCAAGCTGTCGGCGTCCTACCGCATCAGCACGGCTCCTCATGACGGCGGCGAAGCCCAGCGCATAACCGCGCTGGCCCGCGCCTTCATCGATCGCAATCCGGAACGTGCACTGTGGGCCAGCGACTGGCCGCATACGAATCGCGAGCCGGGCAAGCTTCCGACCGAGATCAGCGCGTATCGCGACGTCCCGGCCGACCGCCTGCTGCGCGAAATCGGATCCTGGCTGCCGGACGCAGCACTACAGCGCCAGGTGCTGGCCGCAAATCCCGCGGCGCTGTATGGTTTCTAGTCCTTAGCGCAGCGGAGACCGCCGCATGAATCTTTCGCTACGCCACATGAAGGCCTTCACGGCCCTGGCGGCATTGCGCAGTTTCACGCGCGCGGCCGAGCACTGCTGCCAGACCCAGAGCGCGTTCAGCGCGTTGATCTCCAATCTGGAAAGCGACCTGGGCGTGAAGCTGTTTTCGCGCAGCACGCGCAACGTCGAACTGACCGCCGAAGGCGAAGCCTTTCAGAACATCGTCGCCCACCTGCTGCCCGAGACCGAGCGTGCCCTGGCCGAAATGCGCGACCACGTCGAGCGCCGCAAGGGCCGCGTCGCGCTTGCCGCGCTGCCGTCGATATCGTCGGGCATCCTGCCTGGTCTCATCGCCCGCTTCACCGCGGATTACCCCGGCATCAGTGTGCAGGTGCAGGACGTGGCCAGCACGGTGTGCATCGACATGGTCCGAAACCGCCAGGTGGATTTCGCGCTGTGCGCGGCCGCCTATCCCAGCACCGACCTCGACATCGAGGTGCTTGCGCGCGACACGTTCCATTTCATCTGCCCCGCCAGCCATCCGCTGGCCACGCGGCGCCGCCTGTCGGTGCAGGACGTGCTGGACTATCCGATCATCGGATTCGAAAGCAACAGCAGCATCCGCCAGCATCTGGACGCCGCCATCTATCCCCGGCAGTGGCTGCGCTCGCATCAGGTCAACAGCCTGTCGACCGCAGCCGGCTTCATCGCGGCTGGCCTGGGCGTCACCATCGCCCCCACCTTGGCGCTCTTTCAGTTCCGGCTGGCCGGCTTGAAAGCCGTGCCGCTGACCCTGCCGATCAACGAACGCGACATCTGCCTGGCGCGGCGCCGGGACGCCACCGATTCGCTTGCCGCGCAGGCATTCCTGGCGCTGCTGCGCGACCACCTGCAGCCATCCGTGCAGGCGCTGGCCCACACCCTCGACTGAATCGCTCCTGGCGAATGCACGCCCGCGGGCGCGACGGCAGCAATGCCCCGCGCCTGCCGCCGCACGCCCATTTCCAGCCCGCGCACATTTATCGATTTTCTCGATTTTCTTATCCAAATTATCCATTCATCGACTAAGACGGCCTGTCTATCATGGGTTCACAACAGCAGAACAAACCAAGGAGACAACCTCATGAAGCGCCTTGCCCGTGTCCTCGTTGGCGGCTGCCTGTCCGCCGCCCTTACCGCTGCCGCACCCCTCGCTTTCGCCGACAACTATCCTGCCAAACCCGTGCGCCTGATGGTCGGCATGGCGCCCGGCGGCTCCAATGACACCGTGGCCCGCCTGGTCGCCGCGGAACTATCGAAGACCTGGCCGCAGCCCATGATCGTCGAGAACAAGCCCGGCGCGAACAGCACCATCGCCACCGGTGAACTGAAGCGTTCGCCCGCCGATGGCTACACGCTGATGCTGGTGATTTCCTCGCACGTCACCAACACGCTGCTGTATCCCAACCTCACCTACTCGCTCAAAGACTTCGCGCCAGTCTCGCTGATCGCCGACACGCCATTCGTGCTGGTGGCCAATCCCAAGTTCGAGCCCAACACCACCAAAGACCTGATCACACTTGCCAAGAAGAAAGAGCGCGGCATCGACTTCGGCACGCCGGGACAGGGTTCCACGCAGCACATCTCGCTGGAACTGCTGCACCAGATGGCCGGCATCCGCATGAACCACATCCCCTACAAGGGCGGCGCGCCCGCGCAGACCGATGTGATCGGCGGGATGATTCCGCTGATCTTCGCCACGCCTACGCAGAGCCTGCCCTTCATCAAGCAGAACAAGCTCAAGGCGCTGGCGGTGACCTCCAAGGAGCGCCTGCCGCAACTGCCCGACGTGCCGACGCTGGCCGAGTCCGGCGTGCCGGGCTACGAGGCCAACGTATGGTTCGGGATCATCGCCCCCGCCGGCACGCCGCCGCAGGTTGTCGAGTTCCTGCACAAGGAGATCTCGCGCGTGGTCCGCGAGCCCGGCATGCAGGCGCGCCTGGACGAAATGGGCCTGAAACCGCTGGATGAATCGCCCGCGCAGTTCCAGCAATTGATCGACAGCGAAAAAGTGAAGTGGGCTGGCGTCATCAAGCAAAGCAACATCAAGTTCGACTGATCCCATTCAAATCGGAGCATCCCTGCATATGCCTACCATCGAATCCGTCTCTGTCTGCATCGCCCGCGTGCCGCTCGCGAATCCGGTCACGTTCTCCACACGCCAGGTCAAGGCGCGCGAGTACTGCCTGGTACGAGTGCGTTCCACCGACGGCCAGGAGGGCCTGGGCTACTGCTATGCCGTGAACAGCGCGGGACGCCTGTTGTCCGTGGCCGTGACCGACCTGCTGGCGCCCAGCCTGATCGGCCAGGAATCCCTGCGCGTCGAAGGCCTGTGGAACGAGCTGTATCAGGAAGCACTGCTGCTGGGCCGCGCCGGCGGTGTGATGCGCGCGCTGTCCGCCATCGACACCGCGTTGTGGGACTTGAACGCGCGCAGCGCCGGCGTGCCGCTCTACCAATACCTGGGCGCCACCGTGAAAGACCGCGTGCCCGCCTACGCCAGCGGCGGCTACTACCAGCCGGGCAAGACGCCGGACAAGCTGGCCGCCGAAATGGCGCAGCACGTCAAAGAAGGATTTCGCGCCGTCAAGATGAAGGTTGGCCTGGAAAGCGTGGCTGGGGAGCGCAAGCGCATCGCCGCCGTGCGCGAGGCCATCGGCGACGACGTGCGCCTGATGCTGGACGCCAACAACGCGTGGCGCGACCTGCCCACGGCGTTGGAATACATGCGCGCGTTCGAGCCCTATCACCCCTTCTGGATCGAAGAGCCCTTCTCGCCCGACGACATCGACAATCACGTGCGGCTGGCGCGCGCCACGCCGGTCACTGTCGCCACCGGCGAAGTCGAAGCCGGCCGCTGGCGCTTCAAGGACCTGATCGCCAGCGGCGCCACCACCATCCTGCAGACCGATGCAACGGTGTGCGGCGGCATCACGGAGTGGCGCCGCATCGCCGCCACCGCGGACAGCCATGGCATTACGGTCGCGCCGCACGCGTGGCACGACGTGCACATCCACCTGGCCGCCAGCGCGCCCAACGCAACCTACGTGGAATGGATGCCGGACGATCACATCGTCAACTTCCGCCGCCTGATCGACCGCCAACTACAGGCCGAGGATGGCAACCTGCTGGTGCCTTCCGAGCCTGGCCTTGCCTTCCGGTTCGACGACGACGCCATCGCCGAATACGGCGTCGTCTATCCCGGCGAACGCGACCGCTGGCAGGTCGTCCGTTGAAAACGGCCGCCCCCGCGCTGGGCCTGCTGCTGTCGGCCAAGGTCGACCGCGCGCATGGCCCGCGCCTCGATGCCCTTGCGCAACATGCCGACGTGCGTCTGCAACGCTATTCGGTCGAAGATGCCGATCCCATGCACATCGACGTGGCGTTCTTTTCACGAGACCTGTACGAAGGCAGTTCCCTGCGCAAGCCCGGCCCGCTGTCCGATGCCTTCTTTCGCGTCGCGGACGCCGCGCCGGGGCTGCGCTGGCTGCACGTGTGCTCGTCGGGACAGGACCTGCCGCAGTATGCGCACACGTTGGCGCGGGGCGTTCCCGTCACCGCGTCCACCGGCGTCACCGCCGCGCCCATCGCGCAGACAGCCGTCGCGGCCATCCTGGCGCAATCGCGCGGCTTCGACCGCTGGCTCGCGGCGCAGGCG
>NZ_DIEJ01000135.1:4244-153947 GCF_002418565.1 Achromobacter sp. UBA5777
GTGCTGGTGCTGGGCGCGGGCGCCATTGGGCAGGAGATCGGGCGCTTGTGCGCCGCGTTGGGCCTGCGCACGACGGCCGTTCGGCGGCGTGCCGGGGCGCTGATCGGCTTTGACGACGTCATCAGCATGGCGCAGCTGGACGACGCCCTGCCCCATTGCGACTGGCTGGTACTCGCCCTGCCGTTGAATGCCGAGACCGCCGGCATCATCGATGCGCACCGGCTGGCGCTGCTGCCAAGCAGCGCGCGCATCGTCAATGTCGCGCGCGGCGAGCTGGTCGATGAAATCGCGCTGACTGACGCGCTGGCTGCGGGACGTCTGGCGGGTGCTTATCTCGACACCTTTACGGAAGAACCGCTGCCGCAGGCGTCGCCGCTATGGTCGCTGCCGTCGGTGTGGATCAGCCCGCACAACAGCGCCGCATCGCTCGGCCACGAGGACCGGGTCGTCGACTGCTTCGCGGATCAGTTCCGGCGCTGGCTTGCGCGTCACGCGTCGGAGTTGGGCGTAGCTAGGGCCCGCTGATCGCGGCGGGTTCGTGGCAACGCCACATTCGCGTCCCGATCCAGCCCCCTCATCCCGCCACGCCCGGCCGCGTGCGCGCCGTCATTCCCGCGAGCACGGCCCCGCCAACCAGCAGCACGGCGCTTGCAACGAACGTGCTCTGGTATCCACTTTGATCGAACAGCACGCCGCCCACGGTGGATCCCAGCGCGATGGCCATCTGCACCACGGCCACCAACAACCCGCCGCCGGCTTCCGCGTCGTGCGGAAACGTCTTGGCCACCCAGGCCCACCAGCCCACGGGCGCCGCCGTCGCCGTCAGGCCCCACAACGCCAGCAGCCCCACGACAGCCGGCATCCAGTGACCAAACGCGATGAGGCCCATCGCGATCGCCGCCATGAACAGCGGAATGGCGATCAGTGTCTGATAGAACCCCCGCTGCAGCACGCGGCCGATCAGCACCGTGCCAACCAACCCGGCCACGCCGATGGCAAGCAGCACGAGCGACAACGCCGGCACTTGAATGCGCGTCATGGTCTCCAGGAACGGCCGCACATACGTGAACAGCGCGAACTGCCCCATGAAGAACAGGCTGCTGGCCGCCATGCCGATGGCCACATGCCGGCGCTTGAACAGCGTGAAGACCTTGAACACGCCATTCGCGCCGGCGGCGCGCGGCCCGGCCGGCATAGATGGCAGCGTCAGCCACTGCCAGGCAAGCGCCATCAGCGCCACCGGCACCAGGCACAGAAACGCGCCGCGCCAGCCGATGACCGAGCCCAGATAGGCGCCCAATGGCGCCGCCACGACGGTCGCCAGCGCATTGCCACCATTCAGGATCGCCAGCGCGCGCGGCACCTGAGCGGGCGGCACCAGCCGGATCGCCGTCGCCGCCGACATCGACCAGAAGCCGCCGATCACCACGCCGATGAGCGCGCGGCCCGTCATGTAGACCAGGTAATTGCCCGCCACCGCCACGATGGCGCCCGACAGCCCCATGGCCGCCGTCAGGCCAAGCAGCAGCGTCTTGCGGTTCAGGCTGCCCGCCAGCGCCGAAATGAACAGGCTCGTCACCACGGCGAACGCGCCGGAAATGGCGATGCCTTGCCCCGCCATGCCCTCTGTCACGTGCAAGTCGGACGCCATCGGCGTCAGCAGGCTGACGGGCAGGAATTCGGAGGCAACCAGCGCGAACGCGCACACGGACATTGCCAGGACGGCGCTCCATGAGGCCGGCTGTGCGGGCACCCCGCCCTGGGCGTCAATCTGGCCCTTTGTGGATTCAATTGCAGTGCTAGTCATTGAGAGTTCAAGGATTGTTGGCGCAACGGAAGCGGCCGCGCACCCGCTGAAGCGGTGCGCGGCGCGGGACGTTGCAAGATCAGGACCTGCCAGCCTCAGGCCGCCAGATGCTGGCGGAAGAACCCGTCCAGCTTGTCCCAGGGAATCAGCCCCACGCGGTCATACAGGTCCACGTGGCCGGCGCCGGCCACCCAGGCCAGCTCCTTCGGCTCGGCCGCCTTGGCATAGGCGTCTTCGCTGAACTCCCGGGAGTGCGCGGTGTCACCCGTGATGAACAGCAACGGGCGCGGCGAGATCGACGCAATGTCGTTGAACGGATAGAAATTCACGAACCGCACTTCGCTGGTCAGCATCCGGTTCTGCGTCTGTTCCAACGTGCGCCCCGCCGGGATGGCGATGCCACGCGGCGTGCGGTAGAAATCCCAGAATTCCTGCGTCACCGCATCCGCATCCGCATCCGCGCCAAGCCTCGCTGGCAGGTAGTTCAGAAACTGCCCCTGGCCGCTGGCGTACTCCTCATACCGCTGCGCCGCCGCTTTCGCCAGCAACGCCTTCCGCTGATCCAGCGTCAGACTGTGTTTCAGGCCATTGCGCGTCACGGCGCCCATGTCGTACATGCTGACCGTCGCAATCGCCTTCAGGCGCGGATCCATCTTTGCCGCACTGATCGCGAAGCCGCCACTGCCGCAAATGCCCAGCACGCCGATACGCTCGCGATGCACCAGTCCGCCGACGCCCAGATAATCGACGGCGGCGCTGAAGGCTTCGGCATACAGTTCCGGCGCGACCAGGTTGCGCGGCTCGCCTTCGCTTTCGCCCCAGTACGGCAGGTCGATCGCCAGCGTGACAAAGCCGCGTTCCGCCAGCTTCTGCGCGTACAGCATCGCGCTCTGCTCCTTCACCGCCCCCATCGGGTGGCCGACGATGACCGCGGGCGCCTGGCCGTCGCGGGCCAATTCATTCGGCGTCACCAGATTGCCCGTCACCGCCACGCCGTACTGCGTCTTGAACGTGACGCGCTGCACCTGCACCTTGTCGCTCTTGTAGAAGTTGTCCGCGTCAGCCGGCGCACCGGGCGACGCCGGCACCGCGCTGCTGCCGCTCGCGCCGCCCTGCGCGGCCAGCACCGGCGACGCGCTGGTGGAAAGCAGACCCAACGCGGCAATGCCGCCGGCGGCCTTGATGAAGGCGCGGCGTCCGCCGTCTTCCGTAGGGAATTGAAGGGCGGAGGCGCTGAAATCGGTGGTCTGGGTCACGGCGGAAAATCCCTTGAAAATCAATGCCCAGATGTTGACGCAAGCCCCGCGGCCTGATTAGGGGGTGTAATCTTTATGCACCTGTGAGAAAAATTCAGCAATGGCACCTCCCAAGATCAATGACCTGCAGGCCTTCCTGGCTGTCGCCCGCGACCAGAGCTTCACCAAGGCCGCGGGCAAGCTGGGTCTCACCCCTTCCGCGCTGAGCCACACCATGCGCTCGCTCGAGGAACGCCTGGGCGTGCGCCTCTTGTCCCGCACCACGCGCAACGTTGCGCCCACCGAAGCCGGCGAGCGCCTGATGCGCGCCATCGCGCCGCTCTTCGACCAGATCGCCATCGAGGTCGACGCGCTGGGTGAACTGCGCGACAAGCCGCGCGGCAAGCTTCGCATCACCTGCACCGACGACTCCATCGAACTGTGCCTGCGGCCGATGCTGGCCACGTTCCTCACGGACTATCCGGACATCACCCTGGAGCTATACGTGGATTACGGGTTCACCAACGTGGTCGAGGAGCGGTTCGACGCCGGGATCCGGCTGGGCGAAGCGATCAGCAAGGACATGATCGCCGTGCGCATCGGCCCGGACTGGCGGCTGATGGTGGTAGGATCGCCTGCGTACTTCACGCGGCACGCGGCGCCCGCCACGCCGCATGACCTGACCGGCCTGCCCTGCGTCAACATCCGGCATCGGCCATCCGGTCCGGTCTACGCTTGGGAATTCGAGAAGAACGGCCAGGCCTTCACCGTCAAGGTCGAGGGCCAGCTGGTTTTCAACAGCATCATGCATGTGCTCAACGCGGCCGTGGACGGTATCGGTCTGGCCTACGTGCCCGAGCAACTTGTCGCGCCGTACCTGGCCGATGGCCGGCTCAAGGAAGTCCTGGGAGACTGGTGCCCGACGTTTCAGGGCTTTCACCTGTATTACCCCAACAGGCGCCAGGCCTCGCCCGCCTTTTCCGCCTTTGTCGACGCCCTGAAATATCGCTGAGGTATCACCCTGCCGGGTCCGCCGCACGGCCGCCTCGCATTAATTCGTGAATTTGGAGTCTCTGCCTTGTTCCGCAGATTTGAAAGCCAGCTCAATCCGTTCCCTTCCGAGAACGTCCCCCCGCCTCCCACAGGATTCTTCGCGTTCCTGTGGTTCTGCACGCACGGTTCGCGCCGCTACATCGCCGCGCTGGCGATCCTGAGCGCGGCGGTTTCCATCTACGAAGCGTGGCTCTTCGCCTTTCTGGGTCAGGTCGTCGACATGCTCACCGCCTGGAAAGCGGGCGAGGCCGCGTCTGCGCACGAACGCCAGGTCCTGTGGGGCATCGCCATCGTGCTGTGCGTCAGCGTTGGCGTCGTCGCGCTACGCACGCTGATCCAGCATCAGGTCCTGGCCATCAACCTGCCGCTGCGCCTGCGCTGGGACTTTCACCGCATGATGCTGCGGCAGAGCCTGTCGTTCTTCTCGGATGAATTTGCCGGCCGCGTCACCACCAAGGTCATGCAGACCGCGCTTGCCGTGCGCGAAGTGCTGCTCACCTTCTGCGAAATCGTGCTCGGCATCGCTGTCTACTTCGTCACCATCGTCGCCCTGGCCGGGGGCTTCGACTGGCGTCTGATGCTGCCCTTCATCGGCTGGATGGCGCTCTACGGCCTGGCCATGATGTATTTCGTGCCGCGGCTGGGCAAGGTCGGCAAGGAGCAGGCGCATGCCCGCTCGTCCATGACCGGACGCGTCACCGACGCCTACACCAACATCACCACCGTCAAGCTCTTCTCGCACACCAACCGCGAGGCCCGCTTTGCGCGCGCCGCCATGGAGGACTTCAAGGAAACCGGCTACCGCCAGATGCGTCTGGTCAGCCAGTTCGAAATCGTCAATCAGGCGCTGGTGTCGGCGCTGATCCTCGCGGCCGGCGGCTACGCGCTGTGGTTGTGGCATGGCAACGAAGTCGGCACCGGCGCAGTCGCCGCCGTGACCGCCATGGCGCTGCGCGTGAACGGCATGTCGCACTGGATCATGTGGCAGATGACCTCGCTGTTCGAGAACATCGGCACCGTGCAGGACGGCATCGCCACCCTGACCCACGTCCCGAAGGTGCAGGACGCGCCCAACGCCGCCACCCTGCAAGTCACGCAAGGCGAAGTCCAGTTCGACGACGTCTATTTCAACTACAACAACGAGCGCCAGGTCCTCGACGGCCTGACCCTCACCGTGCGCCCCGGCGAAAAGATCGGCCTGGTCGGACGATCCGGCGCCGGCAAATCCACGCTCATCAACCTGCTGCTGCGCTTCTACGACGTCGAACGGGGACACATCCGCATCGATGGCCAGGACATCTCGAAGGTCACGCAGGACAGCCTGCGCAGCGCCATCGGGATGGTCACGCAGGACACATCGCTTCTGCACCGCTCCATCTGCGACAACATCGCCTATGGCCGCCCCGACGCCAGCCGCGAAGAAATCCGCGCCGCCGCGGCCCGCGCACAGGCCGACGACTTCATCCGGCAGCTCAGCGACTCGCACGGCAACACCGGCTACGACACGCTCGTCGGCGAACGCGGCGTCAAGCTGTCGGGCGGCCAGCGCCAGCGCATCGCGATCGCCCGCGTCATGCTCAAGAACGCGCCCATCCTGCTGCTGGACGAGGCCACCAGCGCGCTGGATTCAGAAGTGGAAGCCGCCATTCAGGAAAGCCTGGACGAAGTCATGCAGGGCAAGACTGTCATCGCCATCGCGCACCGCCTCTCGACCATCGCCGCGATGGACCGGCTTATCGTGATGGATCAAGGCCAGATCATCGAACAGGGCAGCCATGCGGAACTGCTGGCAATGAATGGCGTGTACGCACGCCTGTGGCGGCATCAGAGCGGGGGGTTCCTGGCGGAGGATCCGAGCCAGCCGGTTTGAGTTGATGGCCGGGCGCGCGCCCGGCCGTTTCATTGATCCAGGAGTTCAGATGCTCGCCTACATCGCCGGCGCAGTCGCGGCGGTCGCCCTGACTGCCAGCGCGTACATCAGCATCAAACAGCCCTTCCGGTTCAAGGACAACGGCTCCGGCCCGGATCACCGCCCGTCCGCGGCCGCCGCGGGCGCGCTGATGACCGTTGCCCTGCTGGGCTTTGTCCTGGCCTTCAGCCTTTAAATAAATTGCCCCGATGACAAGTTTGGTTGCAATTTATTAGGGACACAATAAAGACCCGATCGGATAATCCCCGCGCTATTCGAAAAGGATCTTTATTTTGAAGTTGAAAGCTGCACTCCTCATTTCCGCGCTGACCGCCGTCGTCGTTGCTCCCGCAAATGCCGCGTCCCCCCGTTCGGTCGACGCCCGCACGTTTGATGTCGCTGGCGTCAAGACAGGCATGGACTTCGACGAAGCCCTCGCCGCCACCGCCAAGAACTTCAATGTTGGCAAGAAGGACATCCGGATCGGCTACGCGACGAACAACCCCGTCACGATCACCAAGATGCCGATGAACTTCAGCTACGACAAAGATGGCGTCAGCTTCATCGTCCACTTCGAGCCGCGCGTTCCTGTCGACAAGCAGCGGCCGCTGGCGGTGTCGCAGATCCGCTATGAACTGCCTTGGACGCCGGCCAACAAGCAAGCCATGGGCAAAGCCGTGCTGGAAAAATACGGCCGCCAGTCGAACTATCCCAACGACCTGAACATGGAATGGTGCACCAAACCCAGCACGAACCCCGGCATGGGCTGCTCGACGGACCTGTCGCAGGCGGTATTGAAATACAGCGGCGTCAGCATCCAGATGCACGACCCGGCCTGGATGAATGCGCGGATCGAGTATGTGCAGCGCAGCCAGTCCAGAAAGCCCAGCTTCTAACGCGTATCAGCAACGCTGAACGGGGCGCGCTTCGTGTTGACGGGGTGCGCCTTTCCCACCATGACATCTTCGATGAGGGCTTGGGTGGACCAGCACCTGCCCTTCATCCTTTGAGGCGCGCGGGCAGGTTCGCCACAAGCCAATCAATAAACACGCGCAGCCGATGCGTGACGTGCCGGTTATGCGGGTACACCACGTGAAAGGGATAAGGCTGGGGCCGCCACGGTTTCAGAATTTCGACAAGCGCCCCGCTCTGCAACGCGGGGCCTGCCGCATAGGTGAACGTCTGGACAATCCCCAAGCCCGCCAGCGCCGCCGCCAGATGCGCGTTGCTTTCATTGACGCCGACGCGATGCTCGACCTTGATCTCCGTCTTTTCGCCATCGCGTTCAAAGCGGAACGGAAAGGCGCGGCCGTTCTGCGGCGACAGGTAGCTGACCAGCTTGTGGCCGTTCTTCAACTCATCCGGATAGGCAGGCGTGCCGAACTGCTTGAGATATCTCGGCGTGGCGCAGGTGATCAGATCGGCGGTACCGATCTGCCGCGCCACCAGTGAAGAATCATCGAGCGGGCCGCCGCGGATCACGCAGTCGACGTTGTCGCTGATCAGATTGACGGGGCGGTCCGACACTCCGAAATCGATCCGGATGTCGGGATAGCGCGTCAGAAAATCCGAGATTGCGGGGATCAGCACGTCGCTCGCGGTCGAGCCCCCCACGTCGATGCGCAGGTGCCCTTTCGGCCGGCCTTGCACGGCATTGAACGAGCCGTCGATGTCTTCCAGGTCGCGCACGATGCGCAACGTCTTTTCGTAGTATTCGCGGCCTTCCGGCGTAACCGTGACGCGCCGCGTCGTTCGCTGAAGCAGGCGCACGCCAAGGTGCGCCTCCAGGTCCTGCACGATCTTGCTAAGCGTGGCATTGGGCATATCCAGCGAATCCGCTGCCCACGTGAAACTGCCCGCCTCCACCACGCGCGCAAACCCGCGAATCGCTGTCAATTGATCCATGCCGAAGACTCCTTGAGATGAAGCGATTATCCACAAACACGCATAGTCGTTTCAATCTTTCCAGAGTTATGCATTATTTTGGAGATCGATTGGCAAGCTTCGTCAATGGCGTCGGTCTGTTTGTCGATGGCGGGATGGCGCAGGTGCGAGCGCCTCCCGCGCCGGCTCCCTCCAATCACGCCACCTTGCGAATCACCACCCTGTCCTCCGCCCTGATGGCCTATGCTGATCGTTCCGGCCCGATGGGCCACCTTGTTGGAGGAGCGTTGCATGTTGGACCACATCACGATCCATGTGAGCGACTTCGAGCGCAGCCGCGCGTTTTACCTGAGCGCGCTGGCGGCGCTGGGCTATGTGGCACGCAAGACGTTCGAGACCGACATGGGCTTCGGCGTCGGTGAACCCGACAACGAGAACAACCCCGGTGGTGAATTCTGGATACATGAGGGCACGCCCTGCGCGCCGCGCGTGCATGTGGCCTTCCGCGCCCGCAGCCGCGAAGCGGTCGACGCGTTCCATCGCGCCGCCTTGGCGGCCGGCGGCCGCGACAACGGCCCGCCCGGCTTGCGCACGCATTACCACCCCCACTATTACGGCGCCTTCATCCTGGACCCCGACGGCTACAACATCGAGGCCGTTTGTCACCGCGTCGCTTGACCGCAGGGCGCACTTGGGAATGCCCCAGCGCAGGTGAACGCGGACATCCTCGGGCAATGCGTTGAATCGATGCAGAGAATGAATGCCGACGCAGCAGAATCAAGTGATCAGCGTCGCAGAAGGGAACTTGCTGGGATTGATGGAGCGGGTGAAGGGAATCGAACCCTCGTATGAAGCTTGGGAAGCTGCCGTTCTACCATTGAACTACACCCGCTCGGGTGTCGTGCCGCAGCCGTGGGCCGGGCAGAGCCGCGATTATAGCGCGGGTTTTTTCGGTCGGGGCGGGTCAAAAATGCCCGCCCCCTTCGACCAAAAACCCGCCGCCATCAATTCGCCGTGATGTTCGCGGCCTTGACCACCTTGCCCCAGCGGTCCAGCTCGGTCTGCGTGTAGGCGCCCAGTTCCTTCGGCCCCATGAAGATCGCCTCGGCGCCCTGCTCGGCCGCCTTCTTGCGGAACTCGTCGGTCTTCATGATCTTCTGGATTTCGCCCGCGATCTTGTCGACGACCGGCGCGGGCGTGTCCTTGGGTGCGTACATGGCGAACCACGACGAGACGATCAGGTCGGGGTAACCGGCTTCGGCGGCCGTGGGCACGTCGGGCAGCGACGGCAGGCGGGCATTGCCCGTGACCGCCAACGCGCGCAGCTTGCCCGCGGCGATCTGGCCCAGCAGCGGCGGCGGCGTGGTGATCGTCATGTCGACAGCGCCGCCCAAGAGATCATTCAGCGCGGGGCCGGTGCCCTTGTACGGGATGTGCGTGATCTGCGTGCCGGCCATCTGGTTGAGCAGTTCGGTGGCGACCTGCTGCAGCGACCCGTTGCCCGACGACGCGTAGTTCAACTTGCCCGGGTTGGCCTTGGCGTACGCGACCAGTTCCTTCAAGGACTTGATGGGCAGATCGGGACGCACGACCACGACTTGCGGCGCGGACAGCACGTTGGCGACCGGGGCGAAGTCCTTGATGGGATCCCAGCCGGCGGCGGGCGTCACATGCGGGGTGATGACCTGAAAGCCCGAATATTGCAGCAGCAGCGTGTAGCCGTCCGGCTTGGCGCGCGCCACGGCCTGCGCGGCGATGCCGCCCGAGGCGCCGGGCTTGTTCTCGACGACGACGCTCTGGCCCAGCGCCGCGCCCAAGGGCTGCGCAATCAGGCGGGCGGCGATGTCGGTGGTGCCGCCGGGCGCGGCAGACACGATCAGCGTGACGGGACGGTTGGGGAAATCGGCCTGCGCGCTGGCGGCGCCGGCGGAGGTGATCAGGGCGAAGGCGGCGCTGACGCGCAGTGCGGTGGGCAGGCGGAAAGAGGCCATGCGTTGTCTCCTGGGTATTGTTTTATCTGTGGGTGGTTCGGGTACAGCAGGTACTGCTTGGAAAGGACCAATCAATCAGGCATCGGCCGGAAACCGTTCGGCCAGCCACGCGGGCGGCGCATGCAGGGCCAGCCTCGGTCCCGCCTGCAGCAATGCGTTGGACAGATCGCGCTGGACCAGGCCGGGCAGGCTGCGCACGATGGCCAGCAGCGGCTCCAGCGACACGCCGGTCTCCACGTCCATGCAAGCAAACATGTGGACCAGCTCTTCGGTGTTGACGTTGCCGCTGGCGCCCGGCGCGTAAGGGCATCCGCCCAGTCCGCCCGCCGCGGCGTCAAAGCGGGTGATGCCGGTCTGCCAGGCCGCGATGGCGTTGGCCAGCGCCATGCCGCGCGTGTTGTGCAGGTGTACAGTCAGCGCCGTGGCCGGCAGGCGCGCAGCCGCCTGTTCGCACAGCGTAGCCACTTGCGTCGGAAACGCCATGCCCGTCGTGTCGCACAGCGTGATGCCGGCTGCGCCCGCATCGACCAGACGCGTGGCCAGTTCCAGCACGGTGTCGGCCGGCACATCGCCGTCGAACGGACAGCCAAACGCGGTCGACAACGACACGTTGCACGACGCGCCGGCCTTTGCGGCGGCAGCCAGCACCTGCGACAGCTCGGCAAACGACTGATCGCGCGTCATGCGCAGGTTGGCGCGGTTGTGCGTCTCGCTGCACGACATGACGAGGTTCATCTCGTCGGTGCCGGCCTCGAGTGCGCGCTCCAGCCCGCGCACGTTCGGGACCAGCGCGGTATAGATCACGCCGGGACGGCGGCGGATGCGGCGCATCACGTCAACGGCGTCGGCCAGCGCGGGAATGGCTTTAGGGGACGTGAAGCTGGTGACCTCGATGCGGGCAAAGCCGCAGTCGGACAGCGCGTCCACGAAGGCGACCTTGTCGTCCGTGGAGACCATGGTCTTCTCGATCTGCAGGCCGTCGCGCGGCCCGACCTCGTTGATCTCGATGCGGGCGGGTCCGTGGTTCATGCAATCACTCCCTTGGCGCGCAACGCGGCACGCTGTTCTTCGGTCAGGCCCGCCGACGCGAGCACCGTGTCGGTGTGTTCGCCCAGCGTCGGCGCGCGTTCGCGCACCGCGCCGGGGTTGGACGACAGGTACGGGAACACGGCGGGCATTTCCACCGGCACGCCCGCCGCGGATTCCATTGAGGTGATGGCGTTGCGGGCGCGGTAGTGCGGATCCTTGGCAATGTCGGCGATGGAATAGATGCGGCCGGCGGGCACGCCCGCTTCCAGCATCGCGGCCAGCACGTCGTCGATCTGCCGTTCCTGCGTCCACGCGCCGATGGCGGCATCGATTTCTTCCACGCGGCGCGCGCGGCCGTCGTTGTGCGCCAGCGCCGGATCCTGTCCCAGGTCGTCGCGGCCGATGCGCGCCATCAGGCGGGTGTAGATGGCATCGCCGTTGCCCGCGATGAGCACGTAGCCGTCCTGACACGGGTAGGCATTGGACGGCGCAATGCCGGGCAGCGACGCGCCGGCGGGCTCACGCACGGCGCCGAACACCGAATATTCGGGCAGCAGGCTCTCGCTGAGGTTGAACAGGCTTTCATACAGCGCGGTGTCGATCACCTGCCCCACGCCGCCGCGCGCATCGCGTTGATACAGCGCCAGCATCACGCCCAGCGCGCCGTGCAGGCCGGCAATGGTGTCGCCCAGCGACAGCCCGGCGCGCACCGGCGCGCGGCCCGGCTCGCCGTTCAGATAGCGCAGGCCCGCCATGGCTTCGCCGATCGCGGCAAAGCCGGGTTCGCGCGCCTTGGGGCCGGTCTGGCCGTAGCCCGAAATGCGCAACATGATCAGGCGGGGATTCAGTTCGTGCAGGGCTTCCCATGACAGGCCCCATTTTTCCAGGGTGCCGGGGCGGAAGTTTTCGATCAGCACGTCGGCCTCGCGCGCCAGCATGCGCACGATGTCCTGGCCTTCCTGCTGGCGCAGGTCCACGCAGACCGACTGTTTATTGCGCGATTGCGCCTCCCACCACACCGAGGTGCCCTCGTGCAGCAGACGCCATTTGCGCAGCGGATCGCCCTGGCCCGGCGGCTCGATCTTGATGACCTGCGCGCCAAAGTCCGCCAGCGTCTTGGCCGCAAAAGGCCCAGCAATGAGTTGTCCCAGTTCCAGCACACGAATGCCGGCAAGAATCTGCCCTGCCATATCGCCTCCCAGGCGCGTCTTACGGTAGTGATGGACGGCAGTGTGCGCGCAAAGCGCCGGGGAGCGGAATGGACAATCGGGGAAAGGGGCATTCCCGGAACGAGAAACCCCGGGCTAACCCTCAGCCCTCGCCGCGCAGGTGGGCCAGCAGCAGCCGCGCGGCCACGGTCAGCGTATCCGCATCGCGCACGCCCAGCAGCAGCCAGCGGCGCGCCCACTCGTCGGTCAGCGGAATCAGGCGGATCGGCATGGACCGCGCGTGCGGCTCGGCGGCGATGCGCGGCAGGATGCCCACGCCACGCGTGGCCGCCACCATGCGGCAGATGGCATCAAAACTGCGCACCTGAATGCGCAGCCGCATCGCCCGGCCCATCCGGCCGCTTTCTTCCGACAGCCGGGTCGCCAGCGACGTCGCGGGCGGCAGGCCGACGTAGTCGTAGGCCAGCGTGTCCGCGAAGGCGACTTGTGGCTCCGCGGCCAACGGATGGCGCTGCGGCACGATCAGCACCAGCTCGTCCAGACGATACGGGAAGGTGGCAAGACCGTCTGCCAGCGTGCGGTCGGCAAAGACGCCGATGTCCGCGCGGTTCTCCAGCACGGCGGTGACGATGTCGCTGCTGTTCTGCTCTTCCAGGTCGATGCGCACGGCGGGATGCTCGTCCATGAAGGCGGCCAGGTCCTCGGGCAGGAACTGGGTCAGCGACGAGGTGTTTGCCGCGATGCGCACCTGTCCTCGCACCCCCTGCGCAAAGTCGGACAGCGCGCCGGCCATCTGCTCGACTTCCTGCAGCACGCGCAGCGCGTGCACCAGACACGCCTGCCCGGCGTCGGTCAGCTCCACCCCAGCGGCATTGCGAAACAGCAGGGGCGAACCCAACGCGGCTTCCAGGTCGGAAATGCGCTTGCTGGCCGCGCCCACCGCCAGATGCGACTGGCGCGCGCCGGCCGAGATGCTCCCCTGGCGCGCCACGGAAACAAACAGGGCAAGCGTGACGAGGTCGATCCGGGCAAAGTTCATGAAAAGAGTCTACGGCACAGGGAAACCGGGCTGGAACTATAGCCGCAGGCGACCGGGATAAATGTGTCCCTGTTTTAGTCACCATGACTGGCCCCGCGCGAGCAGGCCTGCCACTACAATCCCGCCTATGAATACGAACACCCCCCCGAACAACCCTGCGGACACCGCCGCAGACGCGCCCGCCAAGCCGGGCGTGAGTCCTTCCGCCTCGCCCGCCGCCGACGCCGCGCCCGCCCCCGTTTCCCCGGAAACCCAGGCCGCGCTGGCCAGCGCCGCGTATGCGCCCAACAGCCCGGGCGCCGCCCACATCCGCAGCTTCGTCCATCGCCGCGGCCACATCACCCAGGGCCAGCTTGCCGCGCTGGAGCGCCTGATGGGCCAATGGTCCCTTCCCTACGCCCCCCGCCGCCTGGATCCGGCCGCCGCCTTCGGACGGCAGGCCCCGACGGTGCTGGAGATCGGCTTCGGCATGGGTGAAACCACCGAAAAGATCGCGCTGGCCCGGCCTGGCGACAACTTCCTGGGCGTGGAAGTGTTCAACGCGGGCGTCGGATCGCTGCTGCGCCGCATCGAAGACTCCAGCATCCAGAACCTGCGCATCATCCAGCACGACGCCGTTGAAGTGGTGCGCGACATGATCGCCCCCGACTCCCTGGCCGGCGTGCACATCTACTTTCCGGATCCGTGGCCCAAGAAGCGCCATCACAAGCGCCGCCTGATCCAGCCTACGTTCATCTCGCTGCTGGCCAGCCGCATCGCGCCCGGCGGCTACATCCACTGCGCCACCGACTGGGAAGACTACGCGGTGCAGATGCTGGAAGTGCTGAGCGGCGAACCGCTCCTGAAGAACACCGTCGACGGCTACGCGCCGCGACCTGACTACCGCCCCCTCACCAAATTCGAGACACGCGGCCTGCGCCTGGGCCACGGTGTCTGGGACCTGATCTTCAAGCGAGCCGCCTGATGCTCTATCCGCCGATCGAACCCTACCGCCAAGGCATGCTGGACACCGGAGACGGTCACCAGATCTATTGGGAAATGTGCGGCAACCCCAACGGCAAGCCCGCCGTCTTCCTGCATGGCGGACCCGGCAGCGGCTGCTCGCCGGTGCACCGGCAGTTGTTCGATCCGCAACGCTACAACGTGCTGCTGTTTGATCAGCGCGGCTGCGGCCGTTCGCATCCGCACGCCAGCCTGGACAACAACACCACGTGGCATCTGGTCGCCGACATCGAGCGACTGCGCACGGAAGTCATGGGCGCCGAGAAGTGGCTGGTGTTTGGCGGATCCTGGGGATCGACGCTGGCGCTGGCCTATTCCGAGACGCACCCGGCGCACACCAGCGAATTGGTGCTGCGCGGCATCTTCGGCCTGCGCCGCGCCGAGATCCAATGGTTCTACCAGGAAGGCGCATCGTGGCTGTTTCCGGACCGCTGGGAAGAATACCTGGCGCCGATCCCCGAGGCCGAGCGCGGCGACCTGGTCTCCGCGTACCACAAGCGCCTGACGGGCAACGACCCCGCCGAGCAACTGCGCGCCGCCAAGGCCTGGAGCAAATGGGAAGACAGCACCATCACGCTGCTGCCCAGCCCGCGCCATCAGCAAAGCCACGCCGCGGACCGCGCAGCGCTGGCCTTTGCGCGCATCGAGAACCACTATTTCTTCAACGCCGGCTTCATGGAAGAAGGCCAGTTGATCCGCGACGCGCAGAAGCTGCGCGGCATCCCCGGCACCATCGTGCAGGGCCGCTACGACGTCTGCACGCCCGCGCGCACCGCGTGGGACCTGCACCGCGCGTGGCCGGAAGCGCAGTTTCATCTGGTGCCCGATGCCGGCCACGCCTTCGACGAACCCGGCACGCTGGCGCGCCTGATCGCCGCCACCGACGCCTACGCCAAACAGTGAGGAGCCCTGACATGCACATCACCCTGAACGGAGACGCCCGCGAGTTCCCGCTGGACACCACGGTCAACGAATTGCTCGAAACGCTGGGCTATGCGGGCAAGCGCGTGGCCGTCGAACGCAACGGCGAAATCGTGCCCAAGAGCCAGCACGCGCAGACGGCGTTGTCGGACGGCGATCAGATCGAAATCGTGGTCGCGGTGGGCGGCGGCTGAACTACGGTCACCGCAACGCTCCGGCGCCGCATCGCGACACCCCCTTTAAGGCCGCTGACACCCAGCGGCCTTTTTGCATGCCGCCCCACGCACGAGGGAGCTTACGCCCCCGGATACCAACGTCCTGCGAAGGTGCCAGCATTGTTGCGTAGTCTGGCAAGAGGCTAGCAACCTGTTACACCACAACCCCTCGTCGTAGGGCAAATGTGCGAGTCATAATCGTTTCTATCGCGCCGCCTTCAACCGGACAGGCGCCTTCGAGAGCACAGGTTTTCTCACCGCAATATCGATAAAGGAAACGCTATGGGTCTGCTCAATTTCATCAAGGACGTTGGAGAAAAACTCTTCGGCGCCAGCGAGGCCAAGGCCGCGACGGCAGAGGAATTGAAGAAAGAGCTGGATAAGCACGGCCTGAACGCGGATGGCCTGCAAATCACGGTGGACGGCGACAAGGTCACGGTCGCGGGCCAGGCGTTGAGCACGGAAGACGCCGAGAAGATTTCACTGGCGCTGGGCAACACCGTCGGCGTGGCCGCGGTGGACAATCAGCTGCAGGTCAAACAGGCCGCGCCGGAAGCCAAGATGTACACCGTGCAAAAGGGCGACAACCTGTGGAAGATCGCCGAAGCGCAATACGGCAAGGGCCAGGGCGCCAAGAACACCCTGATCTTCGAAGCCAACAAGCCCATGCTCACCAGCCCCGACAAGATCTACCCGGGTCAGGTGCTGCGCATCCCGCCGCTGTCGTAAGCGGCACCGAATTCAAACAATCCGGAGGACACCCATGCGTTCTCCGGCTTGTGTCGCGGCGCGGCGCCCCCTGCCTGCCGCGATTGCTTGGCCAGACGCAATGTCTGGCCATTTTTTTGACCCCGAACTTACAGCCTGCGCTAGAAAAGCCGCCCCGCCGCCCGGCCGTCCGAAGGCGGGGCAGCCCCCTCGGGGGGCAGCAAGCGAGCGAAGCGAGTGCGGCGTGGGGGCCTTTTCCTACTTCATCCCGAAACGGCCCAGCCCTTTCATGCCGCCCATGGCGCGCATCATCTTTGCCATGCCGCCCTTTTTCATCTGCTTCATCATGCCCTGCATCTGCTCAAACTGAGCCAGCAGACGATTGACCTCCTGAACCGGCACACCCGAACCGGCGGCGATGCGGCGCTTGCGCGAGGCCTTGATCAGTTCGGGCTTGGCGCGTTCGGCGGCCGTCATCGAATTCAGGATGCCTTCCGTGCGGCGCAGCTGCTTTTCCGCCTGGCCGCCCTGCAACTGGCCTGCGGCCTGCTGAAACTGAGCCGGCAGCTTTTCCAGCAGCGAGCCCATGTCGCCCAGCTTCTTGACCTGGCCAAGCTGATCGCGGAAGTCGTTCAGGTCGAACTTGTTGCCCGACTTGATCTTGGACGCAAGTTTCTGCGCTTCGGCGATATCGATGTTCTTCTGCGCCTGCTCCACGAGCGAGACGATGTCGCCCATGCCCAGCACGCGCTGCGCCATGCGGTCGGGGTAGAACGGCTCGAGGCCATCCAGCTTTTCCGACACGCCGACAAACTTGAGCGGCTTGCCGGTGACATGGCGCACCGACAGGGCCGCGCCGCCGCGCGCGTCGCCATCCAGCTTGGTCAGCACGACGCCGGTCAGGGGTAGCGCGTCGGCAAAGGCGCGCGCGGTGTTTACCGCATCCTGGCCCTGCATCGCGTCCACCACGAACAGCGTTTCCACCGGCTTGACCAGGTCATGCAGCGCGCGGATCTCGCGCATCATGGCCTCGTCGATACCCAGGCGGCCGGCTGTGTCCAGGATCAGCACGTCGTAATGATGGCGGCGGGCGTGATCCACCGCGCCGCGCGCGATGTCTTCGGGCTTCTGGCTGGGATCGGACGGCAGGAAATCCACGCCGACCTGCGCGGCCACGCTCTTCAACTGGTCGATAGCGGCCGGACGGTACACGTCGGCGGACACCACCAGCACCTTTTTCTTGCCGGTCTTGCGGCCGTGCTGCGTGTGCTGCCCTTCGCTGAGCCAGCGTGCGAGCTTGCCGGTGGTGGTGGTCTTGCCGGCGCCCTGCAGGCCCGCCATCAGGATCACGGCGGGCGGCTGGACGGCCAGCGACAGTTCGTTGGCGTCTGCGCCAAGGTCACCGCCCATGAGGGCAGTCAGTTCCTTGTTGACGACGCCGACGAGCGCCTGGCCCGGGCTGAGGCTGCCGGCGACTTCTTCGCCCAGCGCCTTTTCCTTCACCCGCGCGACAAAGTCGCGAACGACCGGCAGCGCGACGTCGGCTTCCAGCAGCGCCATGCGCACTTCGCGCAGCATCTCCTGCGTATTGGCCTCGGTCAGGCGGGCTTCCCCGCGCAGCGTCTTGACGACGCGCGACAGGCGTTGAGTTAGGTTATCGAGCATGAGAGGCGTTTCCGCTTAAACTAGTTGATTGAACGGTGGCCGCAGGCGCGGATTCTGCGCTTTCGGGTGACGCGCACCCCAAGGCCCCATCCAGACAACGGTTTCTATGTCACTCGGCATTGTATTTCACACAGCGGCTGCCTTGGCGTACGCGGTGCTCGGGGGGTCGCTTTGGATCCGCCTGGCCGGCGCCGGGGAAGTGGAACAGACCGGCAAAATTGCCCGTCTGTGCCTGCTGGGCGCGCTGGTTCTCCATGGAATCGGGCTGCAACAATCGATGCTGGGATCCCAGCATCTTTTCATTGGATGGGCGCTGGCCCTGTCCGCCGCCATCTGGCTGGGCATGGTGGTGTTCTGGCTGGAAAGCCTGCTGGTACGCATCGACGGCCTGCAATTGCTGCTGCTGCCCGCCGCCGCCATCGCCAGCGGCCTTGCCGCCATCTTCCCGCAGGGGCAGTTCGTGCCCCATGCCGACGATCCCTGGCTGCGCGTGCACCTCTTGATCGCCCTGGCGGCCTACGGTCTGATCACCATCGCCGCCTTGCACGCCATGATGATGGCCCTGCTGGACCGCCACCTGCACCGTCCCCTGGACGCCCCCGCCGAACGCAGCATCATCGGGCGCGTGCTCGATTCGCAGCCGCCGCTGCTGGTGCAGGAGCAGCTGCTTTTCCGCATCATCTGGATTGGCTTTGTCGTGCTGACGTTGGCGGTGGGCTCGGGCTCGGTCGCCTCCATGAAGCTGACCGGCAAGATCCTGCCGTTCGACCACAAAACTGTCTTCACCCTGCTGTCCTGGCTGACCTTCGGCGTGCTGCTGGCCGGCCGGCATATCTGGGGCTGGCGCGGCCGCGTCGCGCTGCGCTGGACCCTGACGGGTTTTGGTTTTTTGATTCTGGCCTACACCGGCAGCCGGTTCGTGCTGGAAATGATTCTGCATCGAGGCTGACGTGGGCAAGTTGCTGTTCTGGATCGTTCTGACCATCCTGGTTCTGTTTGTCGCCCGCATTGCCGGCCGCATGGCCGCACAGCGCCAGGCCGACGCGCAAGGCGGCCAGAAGAAAAAGGCGCAGGGCGCGCAGCCCCCGCCCGCCATCGAATCGATGGTGCGCTGCGCCCATTGCGGCATCCATCTGCCCCGCTCCGAGGCCCTGCTGCAAAACGGCCAGACCTGGTGCAGCCCCGACCACGCCCGCCTGGGCCCCGCAAAGCGCTGATCGTCTCTCCCTCCCTATGCCTTTGTTCCTGGATCGACATGGCTGGCTGGCGCCGGCACCGGGCATTACCCTGATGCGGTCGCCCAACTGCGACGCGCGCCCCGCGGGCGAGCAGGTCTCGCTTCTGGTCCTGCACAACATCAGCCTGCCGCCAGGCCAATTTGGCGGACCTGAGGTCGCAGGCCTCTTCCTGAATACGCTCGATTACCGCTCGCACCCCTGGCTGGAACGCCTGCGCGGCCTGCGCGTGTCGGCGCACTTTTTCATCCGCCGCGACGGCCGCATCGTGCAATTCGTCTCGACGGACCGGCGTGCCTGGCACGCTGGCGTGTCGCGCTTCGCCGGCCGCGAGCGTTGCAACGATTTTTCCATCGGCATTGAACTGGAAGGCACGGACACGCTGCCCTACACTGGCGAACAGTACGCGTCGCTGCGCCGGCTGACCCACACCCTGCGCGCGCGCTATCCCCTGGTTGCCGCCCAGGGACACGAACATATCGCCCCGGGGCGCAAGACCGATCCCGGGCCGGCATTCGACTGGACGCGCTTCGGGCGCGACAGCGGCTTTGCGCGGCGGCACCTGCCGCCGGCCTGACCCTTAGAAGGATTGGCTATGTTGAAGATCTGGGGACGCCTGACCTCCGTCAACGTTCAGAAAGTGATGCTGGCCGTACGCGAGCTGGCCCTGCCGCATACCTTTGTCCAGGCCGGTGGCCCGTTCGGCGTGGTCGACACCGCCGATTACGCGGCCAAGCTCAATCCCAACCGCCTTGTCCCCGTCATCGACGACGGCGGCTTCATCTTGTGGGAATCCAACGCCATCGTCCGCTACCTGGCGGCGCGCTACGGCGTGGGCACGCTGTGGCCCGAGGACGTCTGCCTGCGCGCCGATGCGGACCGCTGGATGGACTGGCAGGCGACCGAATGGCAGCCGGCTATGGGGCCGGCCTTTCTGGGCCTGATCCGCACCCCGGAAGACAAGCGTGACAAGGCCGCCATCGAAAATTCGATCAAACGCTCCAACGCCCGTGCGCTGATCCTGGACCAGGCCCTGCAAGGCCGCGAGTTCATCGCTGGGCGTCACCTCACCATGGGCGACATCGCGCTTGTCGCCGCCGCGCACCGCTGGCTGGCCCTGCCCATCGAGCGGCCCGACACGCCCGCGCTGTCCGCGTGGTATCGGCGCGTCATGATGCGCCCCGCTCCGCAAGGCGTCCTGACCCTGCCGCTGGAGTAACCGGACGGGGGGCCGTCACGCCCCGCCACAACCGGGACAAATTGCAACATTCCTTCTGCGCGATTCGTGCAATTATTTGAAGCCTCTGAGGCGCCTTGGCCCTTGCCTTGAGCGCCTCGTTTCAATTCCCCGCCCTGATGGGGGACGGCCGCCGCCAAGGCGTCGCAAGAAGAGGAGTTGCACTTGACCCACGAGCCGCCAGATTCCGCGAGCCAAGCTGCCCTGGACCAAGAACAGCGGCAGCTTCTGCTCCTCGTCGCTTCGGGAGCCCCCACGGGGTCGTGCCTGGAAGCGCTTACTGAAGCCGTCTGCCGCCTGGCGCCCGGCAGCCGGGCATGCGTCCTGTTGACCGGCTCCGATCGTGTCACCGTGGGCGACGCCTATTCCACCCATCTCCCCGCCTCGATCGTCTGCCCCCTGCGCGGCCTGCCGATCCACGAGGCGCTCTTTGCGACGGACGATCCAGCAATCCGGCGGGGCAACCCGGTCGAGAGCGAAGACATCGAGCAGTCGACGGCGTGGGCCGAGTCCTGGCGCACCATCTGCCGCGACAACGGCATCCACGCCTGCCACGCGCGTGCCGCGATGGCGCCTGACGGCACGCCGGTCGGCTGGTTTCTGCTCTGCCTGCCGCAGGTGCGTCATTGCACGCCGTGGGAACAGCGCGTCGCCGAGTTCGGCGCGCTAGCCACCAGCATCGTCGTGGAACGCGACCGCGCCGCGGCGGATCTGCGCAACGAGGTCAACGCGCTATCCCGGCTGCAGGCACTGAGCGCCGAACTTGTCGGCCCCGGCGAATTCGAACCGCTGCTCAAGAAGATCCTGGCCGCGGCCGCCGACATTTCCGGAACGGACAAGGGCAACATCCAGATCTTCGATCCGGCAAAGAACACGCTGCGCATCGCCGTGCACCAGGGCCTGAGCGCGCGCCTGGTCGAACACTTCGCGGAAGACGGCTGGGTCGCAAGCTGCGCCGAAGCCGCCCAGCACCTGGAACGGCTGGTCGTGCCCGATGTCGAGCAACTGACGGATCTGCAAGGCACGCTGGGGCTTGAGATCGTCATGGAAGACAACATCCGGTCGATCCAATGCACGCCGCTGCTCAGCCGCAGCGGCCAGCTGCTGGGCATGCTCAACAACCATTACCGCTGGCCCGGCGGCCCCACACCCGAAGCCTTGCGCTACATCGACCTGCTGGCGCGGCAGGCCGCCGAACTGCTGGAACGCCATATCGCGGAGTCCGAACTGGCGCGCGAACGGCGGCACAAGGATGAGTTCCTTGCCGTGCTGGCCCACGAGCTGCGCAATCCGCTGGCCGCGCTGCGCAACATGCTGGAAGTGCTGAAGCGCGCCGAACGCGACCCCGGCATGACGGCGCGCGCCCGCGAAGTGATGGACCGCCAGCTGCGCCAGCTGGTCCGGCTGGTCGACGACCTGCTCGACGTCAACCGCATCAATCGCGGCAAGCTTGAACTTCGGCTGACCGCCCTCACGCTCGACTCCGTTCTGCAGCATGCCGTCGAGTCGTGCAAGCCTGCCTTGGAACAGCACGGCCACCGGCTGAGACTGGTGCAGCCCGACGCGCAGATCATGCTGCACGGCGATGCCGAACGCCTGACACAGGTCTTCGGCAACCTCCTGTCCAACGCGGCCAAATACACGCCACCCGGTGGTGACATCGAACTCTTCGTCGAGCCCGGCAAGGACAGCGTCGACATCACGGTCCGCGACAACGGGTCGGGCATTCCGCCGGATCAGCTCGACCGTATCTTCGAGATGTTCACGCAGGTCGACCGAACGCTGGAACGCGCGCAGGGCGGACTGGGCATCGGCCTGATGCTCGTCAAACGCCTTGTCGAGATGCACGACGGCACGGTGCGCGCGCACAGCGACGGTCAAGGCAAAGGCAGCGCATTCGTCGTGCGGCTGCCGGTCACCGACATTCAGGAGGTGGCGCCGCAACTCCCCGCCGGCGCGCTGTCGCCAGTGGCAAGCAAGGTGCTCGTTGTCGATGACAACCGCGATGCGGTCGAGTCCCTGGTTGCGGTGCTCGCCATTGAAGGCCACGACGTCACCGCTGCGTACGACGGCGAAGAAGCCATCACCGTGGGCGAGCAGGTCAGACCGCAAGTGATCCTCATGGACATCGGCATGCCCGGCATGAACGGCCACGAGGCCTGCCGCCACATCCGCACCCTGGACTGGGGCCAGCGCGCAACGATTCTCGCGCTTAGCGGTTGGGGGCAGGAAGAAGACCGCCGAGCATCGATAGAAGCCGGCTTCGACGCGCATCTGGTCAAGCCGGTGGATATGGACGTGTTGCTGGAGATGCTGTCGACCATCGAGCACCGCGGCGGCGCAAGGTAGCGATGCGCGAGGCGCAGCACGTCCGCGCCGCCAGGAATCATCCGCAAACCTCGACGGCAGACCCATGGCCGGCGTCGGCCATCGAGTTTCATGCCCCAAGTGCAAGGGCGTCTTCCCCATCGTGGAGGGAAGCGCTACATACAAGGTCAATGGCATCCCGGTGGCGCTGCACGGCATGATGACGGCGTGCGGCGCCCGTCTGCTCACCCGCGATCATCCCCCTGAGTAGCCCTCAGCCCCGCTCAACCTTCCATCCCATCTCGGCCGAAATCCCCGCAGCCGCGCCCTGCACCACCGGCACCATCTCGCGCATGCGCTCCAGCGACATATAGGGCACGGTGCTCGACACACTGATGGCGGCGACGATGCCGCTGGAAGCATCGCGCACGGGCGCTGCCACGCAGCGGATCGAAGGCTCGTTGTCTTCCAGGTCGAACGCATAACCCTGCGACGCGTAATCGCGCATACGGTCGCGGAACGCCTCCCAGCCTTGCTGTCCGCCGGGCGCGCGCGACGACACCGGCCCGCCGACGCGATGCAGCGCTTTCCACTGCGGCTCGTCCGCGTCCAGCAGCAACGCCTTGCCCACGCCGGTCGCGGCGAGCGGCATACGGTGGCCGACCCGCGATCGCATCTCCAATCCCTTTTTGCCCGGAATCTTCTCCAGGTACAGCACGTCATTGTTGTCGCGCACGGCCAGGTGGATCGTGTCGCCGGTCATGTCGGCCAGGCTGTCCAGATAGGGACGCGCCAGCGTCGCCAGCGGAAAGGCCTCGCGCGCCTGAAAGCCCAGCTCGATCAACTTGGGCCCCAGCACGTAGCCCACGCCCGGCAGTGCGCGAAGGTAGCGCTCTTGCACAAGACAGCTCGCCAGCCGGTGCGTCGTGCTACGCGCCACCCCGATGCGCGCGCAGATTTCCTTCAGGTCGCGCGCGCCATCGGCCACCGCCTGCACCACGGCAAGACCGCGCATCAGCGTCTGCGTGCCGGCGGGCGCGGCGGCATCGGGGTCAAGCGTGGCGGGTTGCTCCGGGGGCAGTGTGGTGGCAGTCATGTTGCAAAGGCAAAGTTGCGGCGCGGTGGGAAAGATCGGCAAGCATACCCGGCGCCGCGGCACGGATGCGTGGGTAAAGCGGGGATCCACGACGCTTCGCCGCGCGAACAAGTCACTTCGGATGCCCATTGAAAGCGCAACCCAAAAGCATCCGCGATTCCCTGTATGTGGGATTTAATTCTATATTTTGAGATTTTTCAAGCGCTGAACTAGAATTTTTGCCATCGTGCACCGCGCGCCTCCCGCGCGTGCGCACGGCAGATTTTCAGACAACAAGGTCCGCGACCACTCCGCCCAGTCCCGCGCGCATGACGGCGCAACGACGGCAGCCGGATGCGCGGCCAGAGACGAGACAGACTCTGATGAATACCGGATCGCCCGCCCGTGCGGCTCTCATCGCGCTGGATTGGGGAACCTCTTCACTTCGCGCCTATCGCCTGGACGCCACGGGCCGTACGCTCGATACGCGCCATCTGCCCTGGGGCATCATGCGCCTGCCGCAACCGCCGCAGGACGGCGCCGCCACCACCACCCTGTCCGGCTTTGAACTGGCTTTTGATCAGGCATGCGGCGACTGGCTGCGCGCCGAGCCCTCCCTGCCCGTCATTGCCTGCGGCATGGTCGGCAGCGCGCAGGGCTGGAAGGAAGCCGCCTACCTGGACGTGCCCGTCGACCTGGAACGCATCGGCACGTTGCTGACCGTGGTGGAACGCCCCGGCGGCACGCCCGTGCACATCGTGCCCGGCCTCATCCAGCGCCACGGCCTGCCCAACGTGATGCGCGGAGAAGAGACCCAGGTCTTCGGCGTGATGGCCGACGAAGCCAGTGCCAATGCCGACAGCGTGCTCATCGGATTGCCCGGCACGCACTCCAAATGGGTCAACGCGCGCCGCGGCCGCGTCACCCACTTCGACACCTTCATGACCGGCGAGGTCTACGCGGCGCTGCGCGGTCACACCATTCTGGGCCGCACGATGGCCGACGCCCCCAATGCCGACATGGCCGCCTTTGAGCGCGGCGTGAAAGTCGCAGGCGCGCCGGCTGGCCGGGCGGGCGTGATGTCCACGATCTTCAGCACGCGCGCGCTGGGCCTGACTGGCGAACTCGCGCCTGAATCGCAGGCCGACTACCTGTCGGGCCTCTTGATCGGCCATGAAGTCGCCGCGCTGGCCGAGATGCTGCGCCAGCAGGGCGAACTGCCTCACATCGTGCTGTGCGGCGAGCCCGCGCTGTGCAAGCGCTACCTCCTGGCCATGCAGCATTACGGCCTGGGCGCGCCCGAGCAGGCGCAGAACGCCACCGAGCGCGGCCTGTGGCACCTGGCCATCTGTGCCGGGCTTGTGTCTCCTTCCACCCCGATCCCCGCCTAGGAACCTTCGATGAACCATCCCGGTCTGCAAACCGCCATGGCCCACTGCGGCCTGATCGCCATCCTGCGCGGCATCACGCCCGCCGAAGCCGAACCCGTCGGGCAAGCGCTGTACGACGCGGGCTTCCGGCTGATCGAAGTGCCGCTGAATTCGCCGGATCCGCTGGACAGCATCCGCGCCATGCGCGCCGCGCTGCCCACCGACTGCCTCATCGGCGCCGGCACCGTCCTCAATCCCGACGACTGCGCGCGCATCCAGCAGGCTGGCGGCGAACTCATCGTCATGCCGCACAGCGATCCCGCCGTCATCCGTCAGGCCAAGAAGCTGGGCATGGCGTCCTGCCCCGGCGTCGCCACGCCCACCGAGGCCTTTGCCGCGCTGGCTGCCGGCGCCGACGTGCTGAAAATGTTCCCGGCCGAGCAGCTCGGCCCGGCCGTGCTCAAGGCCTGGCGCGCGGTAATGCGCCCGCCGATCGCACTGGTTCCCGTCGGCGGCATCACGCCCGACAACCTTTCGAATTACGCCCAGGCGGGCGCCAGCGGCTTCGGCCTGGGCTCCGCCTTGTACAAACCCGGCCTGTCGGCCGAAGCAACCGGCCAGAACGCGCGCGCTTTCGTCGCGGCCTGGCAACGCGCCTATCCTGCCCAGGAGACACAAGCATGAAGATCACCAAGCTCACCACCTACATCGTGCCGCCCCGGTGGTGCTTCCTGAAGATTGAAACGGACGAAGGCATCGTCGGCTGGGGCGAGCCCGTCGTCGAAGGCCGTGCGCATTCGGTTGCGGCCGCCGTCGAGGAACTGTCCGACTACCTGATCGGCAAGGATCCGCGCAACATCGAAGACCACTGGACGGTCCTGTACCGCGGCGGCTTCTACCGCGGCGGCGCCATCCACATGAGCGCGCTGGCCGGTATCGATCAGGCACTGTGGGACATCAAGGGCAAGCACCTTGGCGTGCCCGTGTCGCAACTTCTGGGCGGCAACGTGCGCGACCGCATCCGCGTGTACTCGTGGATCGGCGGCGACCGTCCCGCCGACACCGCCGCGGCCGCCAAGAGCGCCGTCGAGCGTGGCTTCACCGCCGTCAAGATGAACGGCACCGAAGAACTGCAATACATCGACTCGTTCGACAAGGTCGAGAAGTGCCTGGAGAACGTGGCCGCCGTGCGCGACGCCGTCGGCCCCAACGTGGGCATCGGCGTGGACTTCCACGGCCGCGTCCACAAGCCCATGGCCAAGGTGCTGATGAAGGAACTTGATCCGTTCAAGCTCATGTTCATCGAGGAGCCCGTGCTGAGCGAACACTACGAAGCGCTGAAGGAACTAGCGCCGCTGACGTCCACACCCATTGCGCTGGGCGAGCGCCTGTTCTCGCGCTGGGACTTCAAGCGCGTGCTGTCCGAAGGCTACGTCGACATCATCCAACCCGACCCGTCGCACGCCGGCGGCATCACCGAAACGCGCAAGATCGCCGCGATGGCCGAAGCCTATGACGTCGCGCTGGCCCTGCACTGCCCGCTCGGCCCCATCGCGCTGGCCACCTGCCTGCAGATCGACGCCGGCTGCTACAACGCGTTCATCCAGGAGCAGAGCCTGGGCATCCACTACAACGCCGCCAATGACCTGCTCGACTACGTCAGCAACCGCGAGGTCTTCGCGTACGAGGACGGCATGGTCGCGATCCCGCAAGGGCCGGGCCTGGGCATCGAAGTGAACGAGGAATACGTCAAGGAACGCGCCGCAGTGGGCCACCGCTGGCGCAACCCCATCTGGCGTCACGCCGACGGCAGCTTCGCCGAGTGGTAAGCCGATAAAAGAGAGAGAGGAGACTCCATTGTCCACCGCCGCCCAAGCCGGCCTGCAAGGCGCCCAGCGCCCGACCCGCAGCCGCTACATCATCATGGTGATGCTGTTCATCACCGTCGTCATCAACTACCTGGACCGCAGCAACCTGTCCATCGCCGCCCCCGCCCTCAAGGACGAGTTCGGCCTGGACACCTGGCATGAAGGCCTGATCCTGTCGGCCTTCGGCTGGACCTACGCCGCCATGCAGATTCCCGGCGGCTGGCTGGTGGACCGCGTGTCCCCCCGCGTGCTGTACGCCGCCGCGCTGATCCTGTGGTCCGCGGCCACGTTCTTCATGGGCTTTGCCGGCAGCTTCGTCATCCTGTTCGTCCTGCGCCTGGCCGTGGGCGCGCTGGAAGCCCCGGCCTATCCCATCAACAATCGCGTCGTCACCACGTGGTTCCCGGAACGCGAACGCGCCACCGCCATCGGCTTTTACACGTCGGGCCAGTTCGTCGGCCTGGCGTTCCTGACGCCGGTGCTGGCCTGGCTGCAGCATCATTACGGCTGGCACATGGTGTTCGTCAGCACCGGTCTCCTGGGCATCATCTGGGGCGTGCTGTGGTTCATGATCTACCGCGAACCGCGCCAGTTCAAAGGCGCCAACGCGGCGGAGATCGAGCTGATTCAGCAAGGCGGCGGCGTCGTCGACCTGGACACGCGCGTGCGCGAAAAGAAGGCCCCGTTCAACTGGAACGACCTGGGCCTGGTCATGAGCAAGCGAAAGCTGTGGGGCGTGTACCTCGGCCAGTTCTGCCTGACCTCCACGCTGTGGTTCTTCCTGACCTGGTTCCCCACGTATCTGGTCAAGTACCGCGGCATGGACTTCATCAAGTCCGGCTTCCTGGCGTCGGTGCCGTTCCTGGCCGCCTTCATCGGAGTGCTGTGCTCGGGCGTGCTGTCCGACTTCCTGATCCGCCGCGGCGCGACGGTCGGCATGGCGCGGAAGCTGCCCATCATCCTGGGCCTGTTGATCTCCACGTCCATGATCGGCGCGAACTTCACGGACTCCACGCCGTGGGTCATCTTCTTCCTCGCCGTGGCGTTCTTTGGCAACGGTCTGGCGTCGATCACGTGGTCGCTCGTGTCCACGCTGGCCCCGGTTCGCCTCCTGGGCCTGACAGGCGGCGTGTTCAACTTCGTCGGCAACCTGTCGTCGATCTGCACGCCCATCGTGATTGGCTTGCTGGTGTCCAAGGACAGCTTTGCGCCGGCGATCGTGTACGTGTCGTCGCTGGCGTTGCTGGGCGCGCTGTCGTATATCTTGCTGGTCGGGAAAGTGGAGCGGATCGAGGCTTGATGGATCGGCCTGGATTTGAACGCTGGCTTTGAATGAAGGGGCGTCCTGCGGGACGCCCTTTTTCATATGGGGGAATCTGGCGCAGCTTGTTCTTCCGTCTGATCACGCGAAATCCTGACCGTGCCAGTCCGGCTGCGATGCTCACGGCAAACAAAAGCCCCGGCGGATCCATGTCCGCCGGGGCATTTCATTGGCGGCCCGCAGGCCGAAACCTCAGCAGCCCTGCACCGCCAGCTTGCGCCGCCGCACGTTTCCGGCGCGCTGCACCAGCACCAGCGCCAGACCAGCGGCGGCGATCACCGCGCCGGCAATCGGCACCGCCGCGTAGCCCATGCCCGCCGAAATCACCGCGCCCCCGGCCGCCGCGCCCACCGCGTTGCCCAGGTTGAACGCGCCCACGTTCATCGACGAGGCCAACCCCGGCGCATCCGTCGCGGCGCGCATCACGCCCATCTGCAGCGGCGGCACCACCGCGAACGTCGCGATACCGAAGATCAGGAGCGCGATCGCCGCACCGACCGGCGTCGAGGCCAGCCACGGAAACGCCAGCAGGTCCACGATGACCAGCACCAGGAAGAAGATCAGCGTGCCATCGAGCGAGCGGTCGGCCATGCGCCCGCCCACGCCGTTGCCCAGCGTGAAGCCCAGACCGATCAGCACCAGCATGCCCGTCACGAACGCCGGCGACGCGCCAGTGATCTCGGCCAGCGTCGGCGCGATGTACGTGTACAGCGTGAACATCGCCCCCGCACCCAGCACCGTCGTCAGCAGGGCCAGCAACACGGCGGGGCTGCGCAGCACCGCCAGCTCATGACGCACGTTGGGACGACGCCCGGCCTCACCCGCAGGCAACGCCAGCCACAGCGACAGCATCGCAATCAGGCCCAGCACCGCCGTCGCAAAGAACGACATCCGCCAACCGATCGTCTGTCCCAGCCACGTCGCGGCCGGCACCCCGCCCACGTTGGCGATGGTCAGGCCCATGAACATCGTCGCCACCGCACTGGCCTGCTTGTGCCGAGGCACCACGCTGGCGGCCACCAGCGAGCCCAGGCCAAAGAACGCGCCGTGGTTCAGGCTGGTCACCAGGCGGGCCAGCAGCAGCGTCGTGTAGTTGGGCGACAGCGCCGACAGGATATTGCCGATGGTAAAGATCGCCATCAGCAGGATCAGCGCCTTGCGCCGCGACCACCGCGAGAACGCCAGCGTCATCAGCGGTGCGCCGACCATCACGCCGATCGCGTAGGCGCTGACCAGCATGCCCGCGCTGGGGATGGACACGTTCACCCCCTCGGCGATGACGGGCAACAGGCCCATGGGGGAGAACTCGGTCACGCCGATGCCAAACGCACCGACGGCAAGCGCCAACAACGGCGGGCCGGCCTTCACCGGCTGGGTTTCTTGGGGATTCATGCAAGTTCCTTGGGTTCGACGGCGCCGGCAGGGACTTCCTGGGGCGCGCCCGGCCTGAAATGGCCGGCGCATCGGATAGACAGGCGTGCAGTATGACGGCCGGATACTTGCAGAAAAAGGCGTCTAGCGGGCAAACACTTTTGACTTCAGGTCATTAATCCGTCGGGGCACGATCCCCCCAGACGCGTCTTCAGGTTTGCAATCCCCAGCGCTTCGCGTGCTTGCGCGTGTTCGACGTGATCCATTGCGTCAGACGCTCCAGGAGCGTCCGTTCGGTTCCCAACCGTGCCTCGCCCCACAAACTGGCCTTCACCTGCTCCATCGCATCGGGCAATGCTTCCACGAGGGATTTCGCGACCGTAGCGACATAGCGTGGATTGAAACCCAGCTCGGTCGCCATGGCATCCAGTTCGCCCTTGCCAATGGCGCCCGGTTTGTCTTCCCCGCCAATGGCGAATACGAACCGCGCACTCAACCCCGGGTAGATCGCCGTGCACATCAAATCGTAGAACGGCGCCAGAACGTATTTCCCGTCGTCATTCAGGAGCACGGACAGATTCTTCGCGTGGCTGTCGTTGTTGCCCACCAGCAGATTGAACAGAATCCACTGCAGAAAACGCTTTACGTCCGGCCCCCCGACACCCGTGGCTGCCAGCAGCTTGCGGCAATCCGCCAACGTCGGACCACCATACGATTCGTATTTCACGTTCGAGGGCTTGCCCGCGAGCTGGCATAGATCCAATTGATGCAACCGCTGCAATCCGCCTTGTCCATCCGGTACACGGTCATAGCGCTGAATCAGACATGCGCGTGTATCCGGTTGATAACCGGCGTGCGCCACGCCCAATCCAAGTCGTGCCGCTAGTTGCATGACCAGCGTCTCGTTCAGCGCCGATGCCCACACACCATCCAGCCCGCGGATATCCGGCTTGAGTATGTGCGTGGACGGCGCCGCGCCTTCGGGCAGCGCGGGCGATCCGTCGGGCAATACGGTCAGCAGAAGCTTGTCCTGCGCGCCGGCCAGCGAAATCCGGGTTCCTTCCTCGTTCTCGGCTACCAGCGCCGGCACGCCCGTTTGCTTCAGACGCGCGGCAATGTCCGCCCAAGTAACGCGCCGATAATGAGCGGGCTTGGGCGCTTCCCCTTGCGGCAATATCGTCAATCCGCTGGCGGTGTCGCCGCCCACGCTGCGCAGCAGTCCGAACACCGTCGTCGCATGCCGGCTGGCCTGCAGGAACTGGCGCACGTGACCTTCGGGCAGCAGGTTTTCGAAGAAAGAGTGGACGGCCTCGCTCGATTGGTCGCCATGCAGAAGCGGTATCGATGGCGAAATCGGACGCGCGTCCCGATGGCTCAGCCACGCGTCGTCATAGACAAAGCGCAACGGCTGCTCATCGAACAGCCGCCCGACTTTCTGACCATCCTGGTAGAGATCGAGTGCGTCGGCGTTGATCATGGGAGCCTCACGCGCTTAGGCGCGATCTGCACTTCCAAGCCGAGCAGGTCCAGCGTATCCAGCACCTTCTGCAATTGCAGCGTGGGCTTGCCCCGCTCCAGATCCACCACGAAGCGATTGCCCGTTCCGGACAACCCGGCCAGATCCGCTTGCAGCAAACCTTGAGAACGCCGGACGGTTTTCACCAATTCGCCCAGTTCGGCCGAAGACTGCACTGTCACTGGAAAGGCGTCTACTTTTGTACCCATAGCGACCTCCGTTTTTACCGCTCGGGAAGTTTAACCAAATTTTCGGGCAGCGACGACAAAATTTTCCCGATCGGGAATTTTTCGGCCAATGTAGGCGCAAAATACGAAATTCTTACCGTACGGTAATATTTTGGCTCATGACGCGTCATTTCGGGGAAGACATTACCGCTCGGGAATCCACGACAAAAAGGGCGTCCTTTCGGACGCCCTCTCTGTTGAACCACCCCGCCGCTTACTTCAGCAGCAGCGCATTCAACCGCTTCACAAACGCCGCCGGGTCCGCAATCTGCGCGCCCTCGGCCAACAGCGCCTGATCGAGCAGCAGACGCGCCCACTGATCGAACTCGCCATCTTCCGCGGCACGAATACGCGCCAGCAGCGGATGCTCGGGGTTGATCTCCAGCACCGGCTTCACGTTCGGCGCTTCCTGGCCTGCGGCCTTCAGCATGCGCAACAGGTGCGGGCTGAGTTCATTCTGGCCCACCACCACGCACGCCGGCGAATCCACCAGACGCAGCGTCACGCGCACTTCCTTGACCTGGTCTTCCAGCGTCTTTTGCAGACGCTCGACCAGCGGTTTGAAGTCCTCGGCCACTTCGGCCTGGTGCTTCTTTTCTTCCTCGTCGGCCAGTTCCGCCAGATCGAGGCCACCCTTGGCCACCGACACCAGCGACTTGCCGTCGAATTCGCGCAGGTACGACAGCATCCACTCGTCAACGCGATCCGACAGCAGCAGGACTTCGATGCCCTTCTTGCGGAAGATTTCCAGATGCGGGCTGTTGCTGGCCGCGGCGAAGGTGTCCGCCGTAACGTAGTAGATCTTGTCCTGGCCTTCCTTCATGCGCGACACGTAGTCGGCAAACGACACCGTCTGCGCCTGATCACCGGAATTCGTCGACGCAAAACGCATCAACTTGGCGATGCGCTCAAGATTGGCCGAGTCCTCGCCCGCCCCTTCCTTCAGCACCTGACCAAACTCCGACCAGAACGTCGCGTAGTCTTCCGGCTTGTTCTCGGCCAGGTCTTCCAGCAGCGACAGGATCCGCTTGGCGGAACCTTCGCGGATGGCGCGCACGTCGCGGCTTTCCTGCAGGATTTCGCGCGACACGTTCAGCGGCAGGTCCGCCGAATCGATCACGCCGCGCACAAAGCGCAGGTACGACGGCAGAAGCTGATCGGCGTCGTCCATGATGAAGACGCGCTTGACGTACAGCTTCACGCCATGGCGGCCGTCGCGGTCCCACATGTCCATGGGCGCGTGCTTGGGCACGTACAGCAGTTGCGTGTACTCGCTGCGGCCTTCAACGCGGTTGTGCGTCCACGCAAGCGGATCATCGTAGTCGTGCGAGACCGTCTTGTAGAACTCGCGGTACTGATCTTCCGTCACCTCGGACTTGTTGCGGGCCCACAGCGCGTTCGCCTGGTTCACCGTTTCCAGTTCGTCGGTCTTGACCTGCTCGCCCTTCTCCTGATCCCACTCTTCCTTCGCCATGCGGATCGGCAGCGAGATGTGGTCCGAATAGCGGCGCAGAATTTCGCGCAGCTTCCAGCCGTTCAGGAGTTCGTCTTCGTCGGCGCGCAGGTGCAGCGTCACGTCCGTGCCGCGGCCGGCCTTTTCAGCGGCGGCAATCGTGAACTCGCCTTGGCCGTCCGATTCCCACTGGATCGCGTCCGCGGAACCGGCGCGGCGGCTCACCACAGTGACCTTGTCCGCCACGATGAACGACGAATAAAAGCCCACGCCGAACTGGCCGATGAGCTGCGCATCCTTCTGCTTGTCGCCGGTCAGTTGCGAGAAGAACTCGCGCGTGCCCGAGCGGGCGATCGTGCCCAGGTTGGCCACCGCTTCTTCGCGCGACAGGCCGATTCCGTTGTCGGAGATCGTGATGGTGCGGGCGGCCTTGTCGTAGCTGACCGTGATGGCCAGTTCGCCGTTGCCTTCCAGCAATTCCGGCTGGTCGATGGCTTCGAAGCGCAGCTTGTCGCAGGCGTCCGACGCGTTCGACACCAGCTCGCGCAGGAAGATTTCCTTGTTGCTGTACAGCGAATGGATCATCAGATGAAGCAGTTGCTTCACCTCGGCCTGGAACCCCAGGGTTTCGGACGCGGAATTCGTGGCGGTTTGGCTCATAGTTCTACGTGGCTCAGAAAATAAATTAGGGACAAATCTCGGTCGGCTGGGGCGATGCGCCCGCGCGGCCGCCCGGAAACCCTACTGATGTGGGGGCCAATGGGAACTTTTCAAGACCGGGGTGGCGGAGAAGCAACCTGACAGGCGGCTGTCCCCGGTAAAATCCCGCACTTTTCTCACCTACCCCCTCCCCGGCCGGCCCTCCCGCCATGCAACCCGCCTCCCTGACCCAACCCGCCCCCCACGGCGCGTCCGATGACGCCGACACCAGTCACGACCTGGTCTACGGCCCCGACGACCGCCCCGCGCCTCCCGTCGCCTTCGTCGCCGCCCTGCAGCACCTGCTGGCCATCCTGGTCCCCATCGTCACCCCCGGCCTGCTCATCTGCCAGGCCCTGGGCGTCAGCAGCCGCGACACCACCCTGATCGTTTCCATGTCGCTGGTGATCTCCGGCATCGCCACCTACGTTCAATGCAAGCGTTTCGGCCCCCTGGGCGCCGGGTTGCTCATCGTGCAGGGCACGAGCTTCAACTTCGTCGGCCCGCTGATCGCCGGCGGGTCGGTCATGGTCAAGCAAGGCACGCCGGTCGAAGCCGTCATGGCCGCGATCTTTGGCGTCGTCATCGCCGGGTCCTTTGTTGAAATGGGCATCAGCCGCATCCTGCCCTTCGTCAAACGCCTCATCACCCCGCTCGTCACCGGCATCGTCGTGCTGCTGATCGGCCTGACGCTCATCAAGGTCGGCCTCATCAGCATGGGTGGCGGGTTCGGCGCCATGGCCAACGGCACCTTCGCCAGCGCCGAGAACCTGACCCTGTCCGGCCTCGTCCTGGGCACCATCATCCTGCTCAACCGCGTGCCGGTGGTGTGGATTCGCAGCACGGCGCTGGTCTTGGCGCTGGCCGTCGGCTACATCGCCGCTGCCTATATGGGACGTCTGGATTTCACCGGCGCCCGCGAAGCCGCCGTCTTCCAGGTTCCGGTTCCGCTGCACTTTGGTCTGGGTTTCTCGTGGGCCTTGTTCGTGCCGATGCTGATCATTTATCTGGTCACGTCCCTGGAAGCGATTGGCGACGTCACTGCCACCAGCAAGGTGTCGAAGCAGCCGGTTGAAGGTCCGCTCTGGATGCAGCGCATCAAGGGCGGCGTGCTGGTCAACGGCGCGAACTCGCTGCTGGCAGGCGTATTCAATACGTTTCCCAGCTCGGTGTTTGCGCAGAACAATGGCGTCATTCAATTGACCGGTATTGCCAGCCGCCATGTCGGCGTTTGGATTGCCGGCATGCTGATTCTGCTGGGCCTGTTCCCGGTTGTAGCCGGCGTCCTGCAAGCCGTGCCCGAACCCGTCCTGGGCGGCGCAGCCATGGTGATGTTCGGCGCGGTGGCCGCGTCTGGGATCAACATCCTGGCGGGCATCCAACTGGACCGCCGGGCGTTGCTCATCATCGCCGTGTCTTTGGCGCTCGGCCTGGGGGTGTCGCAAGTGCCGGAAATCCTGTCGCATCTGCCCCACTCGGTGAAAAGCGTGCTGGAATCGGGCGTCGCTACCGGCGGGATCTGCGCGTTAGTGATGAACTGGTTCTTGCCTGAGAAGAAGTGAGGATTGTGGGGGTGCGGTCGGGGATTAGCAGCCCCGGCGTGCCCCTTGGACGGCAGGCTCGCCCAGCCGTCGCCTGACAAGATCCCAAAGACCGCATATAATCGCGGTCTTCGCATCTCCCGCAGCCGTCATCTGGACGCGCTCGCGACCCCCTAGCCCGGGTGGTGAAATTGGTAGACGCAGGGGACTCAAAATCCCCCGCCGCAAGGCGTGCCGGTTCGATTCCGGCCCCGGGCACCATCTGGCCTTCCCAGCAAGGCCCATAGCCAACAAATTCGCTTTTACATCAGCGAGTTAGCGCTAGACAAAATTCCCAGCGAGTCCCATAGATTCCCGCTGGGGTACACCGAAGCCCGAGTTTCTGGGTTCCCTGGCGTGTACCCAAAATGCTCCCTGAAATCCCCGTGGGTACACCCATTTCTGGAGAGCATATGAAGCTTACGGCCAAGCAATGCGCGGCAGCCTTGATCCCGCCTGGCAAACAAGAAACCCTTTTGAGCGACGGCGGCGGCCTTTACCTACGGCTGCGGCTACGATCCGACGGCACAGTCAGCCGGGATTGGCTATTCCGCTTTACGGCTCCAGGAGGCCGCAAGGGCAAGCTCAGCCTCGGGCGGCTAACGGACGTGCCACTTGCTCTAGCGCGAGAGCGTGCCGGGGAGCAGCGACAGCTGCTGTCCGCCAAGGTCGACCCGAAGATCCACCGCATCGAGCAGGTCACGGTTGCCAAACGCCGCGCTATTGACACTATGGAGACCGTGGCACGCGCCTGGCATAAAGAAGCCGCAGTGCTGGGAAAGTGGTCGGCGAATTACGAGCGCAAGGTCCTGCGAATGATCGAACTCCACCTGCTCCCGAAGTTGGGCGCACGGCCTTTGCACCTGGTATCCCCTCCAGAGGTCCACGGCTTGCTAATGGCTGTGGCCGTGGAAACGCGCGAGACGGCAGGAGAGCTGCGCACACACCTCAAACGGATGTATGCATTCGCCGTACGCAACGAAATGATCGTGCCAGCGGCAAACTTTATGGCAGTGACCCAGATGGACCTGCCGGTTTATCGCACAACGAACTTCGCTACGATTTTGAAGCCCGAAGCCGTTGGGCAGTTGCTACGCGACCTCAAAGAGTATCGGGGGAATTTCATCACGAAATCTCTGTTGGAGATCATGCCGCTTGTCTTCCAGCGCCCCGGCCAAGTGCGCAGGATGAGCTGGAATCAGATCGATTTCGAGACGGGCGTTTGGACGTGTCCAGCTGAGATCATGAAGCTGCGTCGCGTGGACAAGGAACACGAACAAACACCAACTCATTTGGTCCCGCTTTCGAAGCAGGCGCTCGAGATCCTGCGTAACCTGCATCAGGTCACAGGGCCGTCCGGCTTCGTGTTCAAGCCGGCAGCCAGACGCAGCGATGCAACTCGGACCATCTCGGAAAACACGGTGAACTCGGCTCTCAGAGCGCTGGGTTATGACACGCGTACAGAGATTACGGGCCACGGCTTCAGAGCTATGGCGCGCACACTGCTAGTCGAGCGACTGGAATGGAACAGGGATGTAGTGGAACGGCACCTTGCCCACAAAACGCGAGAAGAACTGGGCACAAGTTATGACCGCACTCAGTTCCTGACGCAGAGATTGGCGATGGTGCAGGCTTGGGCAGACTACCTTGATGGTCTGCGCGACGGGAAGACGACTCCTGCACTTCGACTAGCGGCCTGATGACCGTATCGCCAGGGCCGTTCCTAGGCCCTGCCTACACCTGAACGGGATTTTTTCAACATTAAGGCTTCTGTACTCTGGGTCTGAAGCCCCCCTCGGAGTCGTTGGTCCAGGGGTCTTGGCGACCAGCTTTCATCGACTAGTGCACTTAGGACAGACTGTTGTTAGAAGCCCGGCGTCCTGTATCGAGCTAGGCTGTCCGCAGTTCTCGCACGTTTCAGCGCTGACGTGTTCGGCGTGGCGGATCACCCGCGAAATAGCCTCGGCCGCTGCGTCTCGCCTAGCATCGTCCTCGCCATCAACTTGGCAATAGAACCGCAAGGCACCGAACTTTTCCTTGATCTGCACGACGTTCGCCGTGCAAGCGGGATACTCGGTCAGAATAGTGTCGATACGGAAGAGTAGGTCCGCGAGCAACCCATCCCAGCCGGGACCGCATTCCAGCCCCCACGGAAGATTGGCGTTCTGAAGCACGCGAGGGAATTGCTTCTTCAACGTATCTAGTCGATTAGAGTGTTCGTTCATGGTTAGGGCTTTTTCGGCAGGAAATCGGTTCAATCGACGCAAAGGAAGGGAGCGCTCTAAGGCGCTAAGCCACAGAAAAGCACTAGGGTGCTGTGGAGCTCTCCGCAAGGTCCAGCAAGGCTCGATTGAACAAGGAAAGGCCTCTAAAAGACGCGCTGAAAAGGCCGTGTTTGTGATGGCCTGTCTGTATAGCCTATACAAACACAAGGCTCTGATCGACTCCTTTCAAAGGGAGAAATCAGGGCAATTTCCAACTCCGCAGCAAACCTACCACCTCGCTCATAGAGCGGCAGGCCCAATGTGTGTAACAGTGCATCAGTGGCAAATCTGCGACGCCGTCTTCTCATTCATGAAGATATTTCGCGGCTTGACTACCCGCAAAGTGGTGGGTTTGCTGCGGCGTTAGCGCGAGAGCCTCTGGCCGGCAGGCACCGTTTTGAAGTGACTGGCAGCCCCCCCGGACTGCGGCCGCTGGCATAGCAGGTCATAAGTTCGCTGCGGAACTGGCGATGTTGCCTCTGAAAATCATCGATTGGCATGCGACTGACTACGCCTCCGGACCACGGAACCCGCCACACCAAAAGTGGTGGGTCGGCTGCGGCGTTGACTAGAGAATCTCTGGCTTGCACGGTTTGGAAGTGGCTAACAGCACCTCTAGACTGCGATCGCTGGCACATCAGGTTGTAGGTTCGCTGCGGAATTGGCGATGTTGCCCCCAGGAAATCATCGATTAGCTGGCGACTGACTACGCCTCCACGCCAAGGAACCGGAGACACCAAATATGGTAGGTTCGCTGTGGAATTGGCTGGAATGGCGGTGGCGTATTCTGCGAGGATCTTGATGCGATTTGCGTTTCATCCACGTCGCCGAGCGAGTCGGACGTCCTTTGTGGCATTTGAGCTATGCGGCGAAAACAAAACTATGACTGCTCAGCCTTGCCAACGCGTACGCTACCCGCTACCCGTCACGGCCTGTCCAATCCTATGCTGGAGGCAACAACCATGCAGATTGATGTCTTCTTCCGGGACGTCCTGCTAGGGGTTCTTGATCGCGATGACCAGGACCATTTCACGTTCACTTATGCGCCCTCGGTGCCCGCCAAGCATGCGCTCGCTATCGGCATGCCCATGACCCAGCGAGAATGGAAGAGCACAACGCTGTTCCCGATATTCCAAGTTTCTTATCCAGAGGGATTTCTGGAACGATTGCTCGAAAAGCGTCTGGACAACGAAGGCATGCACGCATCCGAGATGGACATGCTGTTGGCCAGCGGCCAGAAGCGAATCGGCAATCTCCGCCTAGTTCCCCACTGCGAGCTCCCCAGAGCTCGCCCTCTTGAACTGATTTATGCGGGCGCCGACTTCGAAGCGTCTTGCTTGGCCGATTTGGATAGAGTCGCCATCGGGAACCTGCCCGGCATCTCGGGTGGCTTCCCTAAGTACCTCAGCTCTGCACCAAGTCAAGATTCGTCCTCGTCGGAACCCCTCTGGATCGTCAAAACCAATGATGCCGATCACCCCGAGCTAACCGTGCTTGAGTTCTTTGGCATGGAAGTCTCTAGGCGCATGGGGCTTCCGACCGCGACGACCATGCTATCCTCCGATCGAGAACATCTGTACGTCAAACGCTTCGACGTCACCGCAGACGGTACAGCGCTTCAGTTTGAAGACGCATGCTCCCTGCGGGGGCTGCCTGCACGGGACAAGTACGCGAGTTCGATTGAACGAGTGGTACACATCATCCGTAGCACAGTTGCACCCGAAGCGGCAGTCCTGAGCTGCTCAAACCTTTTTGGCCAATACGTTCTAGCGTCGGCAATTCGCAATGGCGACGCGCATCTCAAGAATTTTGGCGTGATCTACTCGCCCGGCTCGCGCCCGCAGCTATCTCCTACCTACGACATGCTAACCATGGGAGCCTATGCTCCACGTGCCAACGACGGCGATGCACTGGATGGCATGGCACTCACATTGCGAGGGACGCGGCGCTGGCCGCGTCAGGCCGATCTCGACTCCCTCGCGCACCTTTGCGGCGTTTCGTCCGTAGAGATGCAGAACTGGTACGGACGGCTGTGTGCGGCGATTTCCAGCGTCAGTCTGGAAGTGGGGAAATTCTGTCATGCCGGCTGCTCCGCCTCGACCGCTAAAAGGCTCGTAAGAATGCTGGAGCTTTGGTCGATCGGCTGCGCTCATATTGCTCCGAACGCAAGTTCGACCGCACTCAAGGTGAGCCGTGGGTGAGCGGTCCGCAAGGAGCGTTGCCAATCAACTTTGACTAGGCGCGCAGCCATGCAACGACGGACCACTTCATCGAACACCCAGCGGAAGGCATCGGCGCCGTGGACGCGTCCGTGTCCCTGTCGACTCCACTGACGGCGCTCAAGAGCAAGAGGGGACTTCGACAGTCTGTACCGTATTTGGTCTGCTGAATGAACACCATGTCTCCTTTCGGCACGCTCAGGCGCATCCGCCAAAGGTGATGCCTAACCAGGACTCGGCACGAGCTCCTTCAAACGCGAACAGGTTTAACAGATCCGACAAACCCGACAGATGTCTCGGTGTCTGAGCGGATTGACGGGTCGGACACAAAGCCAATGTGTCATTTACTTGGGAGCCTCAAGTTGTCCCTGCAGAATCCGCCGACCGCGGTATTCGGAGTGACACGTTTGAGACCCCCGCTCTGCACGCCCGTCTTGTCGACTAGGTCCTGGCCGTTGCCCATCGTCATATTGCCCATCAGGCGCGATACTCGTACGGCGTGAAGAACTGGCCGCGACCGGCGTTGCCCATTTCCAGCATCATGAACGTGCTCCGCAGCACGTCGCCAAAGTCTGCCGCCTGAGCCCGGACCTCTTGAGCCATGACCAGGTGCGAGAAGGCTTGTACCAGCTAATCGAGCTCGGCACCGGCCAATGCGATCGCGCAGATCTGATCCCCGCCCAAGACCATCCCGCCGGTTCCAGCAGCTTTAGCGATCTCCCGAATCACTCGCGCAGGGCGCGCGCGAGTGCTAGCCATTTCCTTCAGCGAGAGTGCTTCCATTTGCGAAAGGCTTCGAATGCCTTAGCAACGCTCTAGCGTCAATTAAGTATGCGCACGCCCTCATAAGCCCGTGATCTTCGATCAATAGATAACCATTTGTCCGTCAGAGCGGACTTCACAGGGCTTCCACCTAAAGATGTCCGTTTTCCCGGACGTAATAGCGATACAAGGTGTGACACGATCGATAAAGTTCGGCTCACGCTAACAACGCCGACTACGGAGATACACAAGGTGGATGCACCGACGCGGGAAACAACGCGTAAGACCCCAAAAGCGGGCTCACGTACTTTCGATTCGACTCGCGCAAGCTTTCGAGATGCTCTAAACCGGGCCATGCGTGTAGGAAGTGAAGCGGAAGACGGCCGCCCAATACGCATGAAGCAGAAGGAGCTAATTGGCCGAGCTGGAGTGGCTCGCTCGACGCTCAATAAATATCTGGCCAATGAAGTCGCAGACTTTCCCGCCAATCCCGATCTAAGGACGCTTTGTCGATTAGCCGAGGCACTAAATCTGCCGCCCGCCTATTTGCTGATGCGGCCTAATGACTGGAGGCGCTTGGCACAGTGGGCAGCACAGCTCCGGAACCCGAAACTTTCATTTGAAAGCAGCAGTGTCGGCCAATCGTCGCTTGCAAGCGCCGTCGATCAAGCAATCGCCGGCTATGCGGTCGCGAAACAGCTGGGCGTCACTCCCGTACCTATGTATCTCGAGAACAATAACGAGAGCGACGAGAGGAACGCACATGAAGTAGAAGAACTGCAGGCAGACATGCGCCGTAGCATCCGAACGACGTGTGCCCTCCCCCCGCTAAGGCACCTTCCAACCGAATCCCACCAATTCCTACTCTACCTTTGCGCTGGGCTCAGCGCCAACAATCAACAAGTTGATGACAATGAACGTAACTAATGGACTGAACGACCTTTTGCAGATTGCAGACGTAGGAGACCTCGATGTCTTGACGGACTACCTCACTGACAAGGGCGAGGGCCGCCTCATGCTGGATGGTGACGTCTGCAAGCGCTTGGTTGCCTGCAAGCGGAAAGGCGACTACAGCAACTCTGATCGATCTGTTATTGCGCAAGAGATTCGCGCTTTCGGCGGCAACACGTTTGTCAACCTTTTCCGGGGCGGCGGCGTCGAATACTCCGAACTGGTACGCGACGTCGCAGACCACTTGAAGATTCGCACCGAGAAGTCCACTCCTGTGGTCACTATCGAAACCGACATCATGCAGAAGTTGTTCACTCAGGCCCTGGAACGCATGACTGCGGAAGAACGCCAAAAAGTCTTGAGCGATATGGGCATCGGCGAAATGTCTGGCATGGCACCCGCTGCGGTTGCCGCCGCCTTGGCAGCGAGTCGTCTAGCGGGATTTGCCGCCTACCAAATGGCCCTCATCGTGGCCAATGCGATTGCGCGTGCCGTACTTGGCCGCGGCTTGCCACTCGCCGCAAATGTCATGTTGACACGAACCATGGGGTTGATGCTTGGGCCCGTGGGCTGGGTGCTGACTGGGATTTGGACCATGGCGGACCTAGGCAGCCCCGCCTATCGCGTCACCGTGCCGTGCGTAGTACAGATCGCCTACATGCGTCAGAAAGCAATTCTTGCGCGCACCACTACAGCCTGCCCCACATGCAACACAGTGACCAAAAAGGGCGCGAAATTCTGCAGCGAATGCGGTACATCGCTGGGCTGACGTCACGGCTTATAAATACCTATGCAAGTGGGGTCACTACCGCGATGCACATTGAGTCACACAGTAACTAACAGTATGATTTTTACCAATTGTGAAACAAACTTTGAAATGTGACGATGAAAACCAGCAGACAAGCAACGCTGATAAAAGGTCTATCACTCATGCTGCCTGAGCGAAGGCAGGACATAGATCGATTCACGGTTTTGATGGACGCAGCGCGCTTACCCACTGTTGCTGTGATTGGCAAGTACAACCATGGCAAAAGCCAATTGCTTAACGCTCTGATCGGCCAGGACATCTTTGTGGTGTCCGATAGCCGGCAGACAGTGAAGTTGGACGATGTTGTCCACAGTGAAGTGCGCTGGGTGGATACTCCGGGGCTGGACGCCGACGTGGCCTCGGAAGACGACAGGCTGGCCTTACAGGGTGCTTGGCTGGAATCGGATGCGCGCCTTTTCGTTCACGCTGCCAAGGAAGGGGAACTGGATCAATCCGAGTTGAGTTTTCTGCAGCAGTTGCGTGAAGACGATGCTGCTTCGCAACGCCAGACCCTTTTCGTGCTGACCCAAACCGACCAATTGGCAAGCCAGAAAGATGTTGAGGAGGTCATGAGCCGGATTCAGAGTCAAACCCCAGGTATGGAGATTTTCCCGGTTTCGTCTTCGCTTTATCAACAGGGGCAAAAAGGCGCTAAGAGCTTGTTGGTGAACACTAGTGGTGTTCCATTTTTTCGAGAAATTTTGACTGTGACCATCGCCAAAATCGCGCAACGCCGGTCACACGAGATCGCCGCCGCGGCTCAGTCATTTTCAGCGGACGTCGCCTTAGTACGGCAAAAACAGGAAACGAAGTCCTCCGCTTTACACAGACAGCAGTCGGCCGCACAAGACGCCTTTAAATATGAGCTCGGCGCGCTCATCCAATCACTGTCCAAGAAATTGGCGGAGGCTTGATATGGTTTGGCCATATTTGCTCGGTGTAGGAGTGGTTTGGGTTGGTAAAAAAATCTACGACACGGTTACTGAGGACTCCAGCAGTTCAGCCCCCCTATCCAATTCGAATGCCGAAAGCGCTGCCGCGATCCGGGCCAGGGAACTGCGTGCCCGTCGGAAGCTGGCCCGAGAGGAAGCCGCAGCCACCCTGAAATTGTTCTTGGAAAAAAAAGGCGTCATTCTCGAAGAGAGCGAGTTGGAATCCATCGTTGAGGCTTTGTCGCCTAGAGCTTGGGCGAGCCTCTTAGCCGGTTGGACATTTCCGGTCGGGATGTCTGCGACCGAAGAAAGCAAAGTGGGTGGCTCAGAGGCCGAGGTCATTGGCTCAATCGAGAAAACCCTGATGGATCGCTACATGAAAACTGCAGCCATGGAATCCTTGGCTGCCGAAATCGACGAGACCACTTCGACGCTACAGTGCGCCATCTCCGTCGATATTGAGGTTGCCAAGTTAGCGAAGTTCGCCTGATACCTACAAAAAGCGCAGCACAGCATGAGCAAAGAACAACAGTTCATCGAGGAAATCGCCAAATACGACTACCTCGTTGAAGACATGGAAGGCTATCTCGCCCAATTGGCCGACTGGCGGGACGACTTATTTCAGGCCCTGAATGCAAAGCCCGCCACCATCGAAGGCCTAAAGCAAGCGAGCGCGTTGGCCCGTGAGGTCGAAGCCTTGCACGTCCAGGTCCAGGCTTGCATGGACGAGTGGTCGCGTAAATGGGGTGAGCGTGGCCCTATGGAAAGACTGAGCGCCTCCTTCGGCGATAAGGCCATTTTTCTGGTGTTTGGCAAGGTCAATGCAGGCAAGAGCTCGTTCGCAAACTTCCTGGCCGACCGTTTCCTCGAACGGGAGCAGGCTGTACAGTACTTCTTCTTGGAAGAAAACCACGTCGTCGATACCTCGGAGCGCTTCAAGGAAGGTGCCACGGAGACAACCGCGCGCATACAGGGGGTACGCCTGGGCGAAAAACTGATCGTGCTGGACACCCCTGGCCTGCATTCCGTGACTGTGGAAAACGGCGATCTGACAAGGCACTTTACGGACAGTGCCGATGCTGTGCTGTGGCTGACCAGCTCCACCTCGCCTGGGCAAGTGCAGGAACTCGATGCGCTGAACCGCGAGTTACAAAGTGGCAAGCCTTTGCTGCCCGTCATTACCCGCAGCGACCGTTACGTCGTGGATCAGGTCGACGACCAGATCGTTAGTATTCTCTGCAACAAAAGCCCTGCGAACCGCGCAGAACAAGAGTCGGACGTCAAGAAGCGTACGCTGCAAAAGTTGGCACAGTCTGGGTTCGACGGGGTATTGCTGCGTGAGCCGGCTTCCATCTCGGTTTACGCCGCGCGGCAGGATGCGCGGGAAGACGGTGCTTTGGCGCAGGCCGGTTTCGAACGCCTCTACGAGAATCTGATTGCCCTAACGCGGGAGGCGCTGGCCTACAAGCGCAAAAAAGCCGGCCAATTGATGGTTCATTACCTGGACGAGAATGTCCTTGGTTCATTGCGCGAGAAGGTCTTGCCGCAACTTGAAACCCTGCGGCGCTTGGCCCGCGACGCCGCTTGGAGTCTAGAGACCGACCTGCCAAGGCTGAATTCCAGCATCTTGGCGGAGGTAGCCAGCGGGTTGCCGGGCATACTTGAAGCGCACAAGACAACCCAGGACATCAAGGCGGTCTATCGTGGGGTTTCGGAACTGTCGGCTAAGGTAATGGCGGAACATCTCCAGCCAGCCCTAAGTGACTACAGTGCCGCGATGAACGACGTGATCGCCGACATGCAACCGGACGGAAAGGCCGGATATGAGGATGTATCCATCGACTTCACCGTGCACAAAGGGGCTGCGAAGAAAACGGCAGCCAGCGTCGCGGCCGGCGGCGCGGGTGGCTGGGGCGGCGGCGAACTCGGGGCCCTCATTGGTAGCGCCGTTCTCCCCGGCGTTGGCACGGTCGTCGGCGCGGGCGTCGGCGCCCTTTTGGGCGGTTTGCTCGGCGCCTGGGCAGGAAGCAAGGGCGGCGAATATTTCGAGGAGACCGAAATCCAGCGTCGCAAAGTCGGCAGTAGTTATGCAAGCTTGCTTGACGCTCTGAATACCGACATCAAAAAAAGGTTACCCCCGTTGATTGCGGGGGTCGTGGAGGAGTGCAGGTCGTCCATCAAGGCCGTGGAACGTGAAGCGGCCCGCCTTGAAGATATCGTCACTACGCACACGAAAACCCTGGTTACATTGAAGGAAACTCTCCAGCATGACTCCGTTCAAGCAATATGAGGCGTTGCTGCTACAAGCGCAGCCCATCGCCCGCAAATATCTTTCCGACTCCGAACAAATCACCAACGGCCTGTTGGGCAAGGTCGCCGAACACAAAATACATGTCATGCTGTTCGGCGCCTACAACGCCGGAAAAAGCACGCTGATTAACGCACTGTTGGGTAGCGAGTTGGCCAAGGTCGGGGACGTTCCCACGACGGACCATGTCGACCCCTACGATTGGGACGGTCATGTTCTGCTCGACACCCCAGGCGTCAATGCGCCCATCGAACATGAGGAAGTCAGCCTCGCACAATTGCAACGCGTCGACCTGGTGCTATTCCTACTGCGGCAGGAAGACCAAGATGCCGACGATGTCATGCGCCGCATCTTCGACCTGCTGGAACAGCAACGCCCGCTGTTCCTACTGGTCAACTACCAGGACGACGCACCGGAAGCGATAAACAACATCCGGGCAAGTTTAAACAGCACTTTGCTCGCCTACGCCAAAAAGCGCGGCATCGCATCAAATGATCTGGCAAGGGTGCCGGTCGTATTCATCAACGCGGACGTCGCGATGCGGGCCCGCCTGGCGGGCAAGCTCGCGTTGCAGGCATACTCCGGCTATGACGACTTCACCGTGCGGTTTGCCAATTGGCTCTATCAATTCGACCAAGATGAAAAGCGTCTCGAAAGCACCCTGGGCATTATCGAGCGAACATTGCTGGAACCCGTTAACCAAAGCATCGACGCACAGACCGCAGATCTGGACGATGCCAAGCAGGTAGCCCTGCAATTGGAGCATCTGCGGCGCGAGTTCCGTATCCTACGCAACAACACCGATGCAGGCGTTCGCGCTGAATTGGATCTGCGGCGAACCGAAATCGCTGCTGTGTTCGACGATGCAAGGGACGAGCAGGCAATTATCTCCGGCGTCACGAAGATTGCCGATGCCGTAGCCGACAAAGTCCAGCAACGGTTGCAGCGCGACATCCGAGAAAGTCTGGATCGCGCCCTGAAAGAATCCCTGCGAGTCGCAGGTATTGCCGCGCCTGAAGTAGGCAAAGACAAAGGCGACTCATCGGCGTTCCAGGAAAGGATCAAGCAATCGCTGATCGATGGCGTCAAGAGAACGGCCAACGAAAAAAACTTACGCTTGATGATGGAGTACGGCCGCAAGCTCAAAATCCCAGGCTTGAAAGGTCGGTGGGGTAAGACGCTGGACAAGTGGGCAGGCAAGGCAGGACCGTGGATTCAGGTAGCGATAGGTCTTCTGGAAATCGGTGTCGCACACCACGAGGAGCAACGGAACAACGCAGGGGCGGAGAATGCAGCCCTGCAGCGCAATCAATGGGTCAACGAGGTTCACGCTCAAATCGCGGCCGGTTTGCAGGCCAATCTGGACGAAGTATTGACCGCAATCGAAGTTGAGGTGCTACAACCTCTGCAGAAGCAACGCGATGAACTTGCCAGACAAGGCGGTGCCATTGCACAGGATCGGGGACTCTGGGATGACTTGACCCGGCAATTTCGATCCGTTCGCTTTGATCCGGTCGTCGCATCGCAATAAGCGGCGGCGCCAGGGTGCCGTTCTGGCGCCATTTCTGCCGTAAACCTCTGTAATTGTCCTTCTACCTTACTTGTAATTTGAAACCTAACAACAGCGCGGCCCAGGGCGGCGCTAGCCGTTAGCGGCCCGTTTGACAACGGTAGAAGTTGTCCGGACGTTCCTCCTTGCTAATCTGGCAAAGCGGCCGCCCGGGTAGCGCGTTCGCCGAAACTTCATGGTGGTCGGACAAAGTCAGGATACCTCCACAGTACGCGGACAGCCAAACTCTTCGATTAGCGGCGCGCGTTCGGCCGGCTGACTGCAATCGCCTTCGATGCCGATCACGTTCGGATCATCTCGAAGACCACGATGCCCCATTGAGACACGCACCGCGAATATCTATTTCTGCGCACTATCCCGCGCGCCTCAATGGGCCTGACAAGTAAATCCCTCCCAATTCGGCCTTCGGGACAGCTAAAGTCCTGACCTCCATCCAAACTGCGTACTCCCAACTCAAATGGAGGCGCAGTGTCGGACTCGACAGCAATCCGTGGAATTCATACCGTATCCAATCGCCCCGTTGTCGCCCTGCACGGCTGGGGGATACCTGCGGAGGATGTTGCCTTGCTTGGGCGGCAGCTTGCCGAGGAAATGCCAGTCTTTGATTGGCACGCGGACACGGACGCGCCGCACGGCGCGCTGTCGCTGCATCTCGTGGACTTTGCCGCATTGACGGGAAAAGGGCTGGCCGTCTGGAATGCTTTTGGCCCGATCGAGGCCATGCGTCAGGCCCGTGAGCAAGGCGTGACGGCCTTGGCATTGTGCCGTGGCCGGGTCAGTCAGTTGCCCGCTGTTCGCAAGGGTGTGTGGGTCATGGCGGCGGACAAGCCGTTGGCGTGCGCCGTACAAACGGCAGTACGGGCGCTGGCGGCGCTGGAGTGGACCCGTGCAGAGGGCTACAAGACAGTGCCTGCGTGGCGCGCGACGCGCAAGTTCGCCGAGGCCAATCTTCTTGCCGTTCTTGGTTTTGAGGAGACCACCGAGGGCTTTTCCGAGGTGCTGCGCGAAGCCTTGAATGCGCTGTTGATGCAACCCGCAGCGCTCGCCGTCGCCGGCGTTCCTGAGCATAAGTTGCAGCGCACGATAGTCGAAGCGGGTTTGCACGAGGTGCAGCCTATGGTTGGCGTGCCCATGACTCTGGATGGGGCGATGCGCGTGGATGCCTTGCTGGGTTTCTCCTGGCCAGCGCTCGATTAAATCTGGCTGATTATTTTCACCGCGACTTCTGCATCCGGGAGTTCACGCGTCGGCCCGCGCAGGGCGATGACACTTCTGGTAAATCGCAGTTTGTTATCGTAGCAACTTCATATCGAAGCAAGTGAGTTTCCACATGCCCGCGCTGGTCGCCAATATATTTCACGTCTTGAAGGACGCCGAGCAAGACGGGCACTTCATGAGTACGCCGGAAATACACCGGGAGTTGTGCCGGTCATATCCCGAGCCTCCCGTCGTCAAGACCGTTCTGCGCACATTGCAGAAGATGCTTGACCAACAGCTGGTGGAGTCCGAAAAGCGTGGCACGGCGCTGGTCTGGCGCCGGCGGGCCGGCGCCAGCGGTCTGGCCGCCAGGTCGGCCGGCTTGATGACGCATGAACAAGCGCTGGCGCTGCAAACTTTGAAACGCTTTTCATCCCGCCAGATTCCGTCGCTGGTTTCCGAGTCGCTTTCCTCCTTGTTCGACACTGCCGAGAAACGGCTGGGCGCATCTCAGAGCGACAGTGAGCGCCGCTATCGAAAATGGGTGGATAAGGTCGAGGTAGAGAGCGGAGCCTTTGCCTTGCAGCATCCGGCCATAGACTCAAACACCTTTTCTACCGTTTCCCGTGCGCTATTTTTCGAGCAGAGACTCGAAGTGGTTTATCGCGTTCGGTCCAAAGGAGATCAGGAAACGACGAAGACTATCGACCCGTTGGGATTGGTCGAGGTGGGCGGGGTGATTTATCTGGTCGCCGCCATTGTCGGCTATTCCAAGCCTGCCATGTACCGGCTTGACAGAGTGGTCAGTGCAAACATGCTGCCAGAGATATTCGCCTATCCCCGGGGATTCAGCTTGGCCGAGTATGTGAAACATCAGCGGCAGTTCGACTTCATGGTGGAGGGCACCATCAAACTCGAGTTGCGATTTCTCAGCGGCGCTGGCAATCACCTGATCGAATCTCCCCTGTCCGATGATCAAGTGGCGGAATACGTCGGATCGGAACTGCGGGTCAGGGGGACGGTCTTGCTCAGCAAGCGCCTGCGTTGGTGGCTGAGAGCGTTTGGCCCGAATGTCGAGGTATTGGGGCCGGCAAAGCTGCGCGAGGAAATGGCCGACGAAGCCGAAACGCTTGCGGCGCTTTATGCAGCGGGTGCGTGAACGAGTGGGTAATCGAGACACGTAATGTCCCGATCGCTTTTTATTCTGGTCACGGTGCGGCAGTCATCGGGCTGCCGATTTTGCCTATCCTGGAATTCACATGATCAACAGCAACGCCACGCCCCTGGAACACTTGGCTGCATTCGCTATCGTTTTCGTGACGGGTGTGTTAAGCACGACAATCCTGGGCAGATATATTGAGGCTGTCAGGCGAGATGCGGCAGAAGGCGCCTGCGCGAGAAATGATTGAGCCTAGGTGCAAGCTCGCATTTTCCTAAGTATTTCACCCTATTTTTTCCTGCAATCGCAGCATGCCTGTCCGTCCCCGGTCGTTCAACCTGATCTGCACCGAATGCAATTGGGCACAGACATTTGCGCCCACCAGTGACGCGCTTGTCGTTGGGAGGGATGCTGCGGCCTACTGTCCAAAATGCCAATCAACGCAATTGCGATGCATCGCGCCTTCGACGCCAGCGCTGATTGCGAGCCGGCTGAAACGCCTCCTTAGTTCAGGATAAAGCGGAAGGATTTCGCCACGCTTCTCGACTCGGTCCCGGGCCGTGGCCCACTATCCGTTAAAGCGGCAATCAGACCGCAATCAAAAAAAATGCGGGATAGGGTATGCTGACGCATATGTATTCAAATGCGTACAATTAAATCAACATGTTGATTTTGGCTGGGCAGATCCTTCTGGCAATGAGGCGGCCCGTTCTTCAGGCTGACGCCCTGTACTTTTTCCCGGACCCTGCCCGCCAATTTCGCCTGCAAAGGAGCTTCGCAACATGGCGCGTATCGTACCGGATGGTTGGCAGACCATGGACGCCATTGGCGCGATGCGTCGGGAATTCGAGACGCTGGAGTCGTTGGCGCGGGGTTTGCCGGATGAATATACGGTGTATCACGCCGTGCATTGGACCAATATCGAACGATCCCACGCCATCCACGGCGAAGTCGATTTCGTCATCGTCAACCAGGCCGGACACATGATGCTCATCGAGCAGAAATGCGGGCTATTGGAAGAGACGCCTGATGGGCTGGCCAAGAACTATGGCGGCGGCAAACTGAAATCGGTACCCGCACAGATGGGCCGCACGGTGAACAGCCTGCGAGGCAAGCTGGCACGGGTCTTGAATGGTGCTTACATCGAGATTGAGCATCTGCTCTATTGCCCCGACTATTTGTGCAAGACGCCGCAAACGGTGGGCGTGATGTCCGAGCGTATCGTTGACGCAAGTCGACGCGACGCATTGTGTACAGTGATTCAGCAGATTCTCCCTGCAGGCATCGCGGGTCAGCTGTACGCGCAGGTGCATCGGTTTCTCTGCGACGTCATACAACTGGAGGCGGATGCCAGCGCCTTGGTGGGGCAGGCCAAGGCCCTGGTCACCCGCGTGTCCAGCGGCCTGGCGTATTGGGCCCGGCAGATCGACATGACGCCCTTTCGACTGCACGTGAGCGGCACGGCCGGCTCTGGAAAGACGCAGTTGGCGCTGGCCGAGTACCGCGCCGCAATCGAAGCCGGACGCAGGCCGCTATATCTCTGCTTCAATCGGCCCCTGGCAGATCACATTGCCGCGATCGTGCCGGCTGGCGGCGTGGTGTGCACGTTCCACATGCTGTGCGTACGCATGGTAAGACAGTCGGGGTCTGTGCCTGACTTCAATGCGGCCATGGCCTTCGAGCAATTGGTCAACGCCTGCCGGGAACTGGCGGTCTCGGCGGATTTGATCTTCGACACGGTCATCATCGATGAGGGGCAGGACATCAAGGCCGAATGGTTTGAGCTGATTCTGCGCCATGCCCGCGATGATGCCCGCATTCTGTGGCTCGAAGATCCGATGCAGAAGCTCTATCGCCATGCCGGCGTGGAACTGCCGGGTTGGATACGCCTGCGAGCAGACATGAATTTCCGCAGTCCACGCCCTGTCGTCCAATTGCTTCAAGCATTGGTCCCGGACGGCGTGGAGGTCGTGCCGGCATCGCCCGTCGCGGGCCACGACGTGGAATTCCTTACCTACGAGACTGGCGCGCAATTGCTCGACCAAGTCAAAGAAGGTGTGCGCCTGTGCCAATCGGCCGGGTTCGCGACGACGGATATTGCGCTTCTCAGTTATCGGGGAAGGGAGAGCTCTCGCATCCTTTCCTATGATCAATTGGGTTCCTATGCGTTGAGAAAATTTCTTGGCACCTACGACGGTGAAGGCAGGCCGCAGTATTCCGAAGGCACGCTGGTGACGGATACCGTGCACCGTTTCAAGGGGCAGTCCGCGCCAGCAGTCGTGATGGCGGAAATCGATTTCGAAATGCTGGGCGATGACGAAGTTCGCCGCTTGTTCGTAGGCGCGACGCGCGCCTCGATGAAGCTGGTCTTGGTCATGTCCGAGCGGGCGGCGGCGAGATTGCTCGAACGCCTCGACGTCTGCCCGACTCCGGCGTGATCAATCCCGTGGCGGCTTCCGTGGAGGTAGCCAGTTACCCCCAATCCGCACCTATGACCAAAGAGCGAACGAAATGCAAGAGCAACAAGGCACTACGGCAGCGTTGAGAATTACCCTGGGCCTGCATATCGAGCAGTGGCAAGGCCCTCACCCCGGGGCGTCGCTCGGACGCGCAACCGTGGGGCGCCAGGCTTTTCTTGCGATGTTGGAAACCTGGCTCGGCCTGTCGTCATTGCCAGTCAGTGTGGCAGAACGGACTGCGGCTTTCCTGCTGGCGTTGCGTCAATCCGATGGGCCGGACAGGTTTTTTCACGACAGTTTGGCGGCCGATGAGATCGGCACCGCGGCCCGGCTCCTGCAATGGCGCGACGAATGGATTCTTGGGGGATGGACGGGCGCAGCGGCAGCCGGATGGCCGTCTCGCTTGTCGGACATGGCCGTCGTCGAAGCCGCGGCGGCCGGCTTGTTGCCCCCCGGAGAAGGCGATCGCCTGCTCGCTGTCCGGCGCCGGCTCGATGAGCGCAGCGTACCGGTCGGCGAGATCGTACTGTTGGAGGACTGCAAGCTCTTTCCGCCCTTGTGGCGTAGGCTGCTGGCCCGATTTCCGGTTGTCAATGGAAGCGTCTTGGTTCCTGCGGCCGAGCCGCATACGCAACTGGGGCGTCTGCAACGCGCCGTGTCGGATGCGGTGTCGCTTAACCAATCGTTCACGGCGCAGCCGGATATCGACGGTAGCGATGGCTCGATTGTCGTGCTTCGTCCCCACACGTGCGAAACCGCGGAGCAATGGCTAGCTCATCACTATCATGCCGGGCAGGCACAGATGCTCTTGGTCAGTGAGCAGCACGGCGCTTCAGTCGACGATACCTTGCGTGTCAACGGCGCACCGGCCTGCGGTTTTGACGAGTCCAGTGCTTTGCGCCCAGCTTTGCTGGCGTTGCCGCTGATCTTCGAGACCTTCTGGGATCCTCTCGAACCTGCGCGCGTGCTGGATTTCCTCATGCATCCGATCGGCCCGTTCCGGGCTTCGGCGCGTCGCGCGTTCGGCGCGGTCTTTTCAGAGCATCCGGGTATCGGTGGGACCGAGTGGGTCAAAGCGCGCGAAAGCCTGCTGGCCGAGACTCCGACCGAACTTCGTGAGGAACTGGAGCAACACATCCGCGTCTGGCTTGAGTCGCCCCGCCATCCGCGAGCCCTCGGCGCGCCCATTGACTATCCAATCGAACGGGTCAAACTGCTGGCGCAGGCGCTGCGCGGCCGTTTGCTGCACCTCATGCCTACCGACGCGGTGGCGCGCGATCTTGGCGCGGCCCTGAGCCAATGCGCGGGGACACTTAGCGGCCTCCAGTCGCTGCAGCGGGACGGGGTAAAGCACGTCAAGCCCCGGTTGCTCGAACAGCTATGCGCTCAGGCGACCACGGCCTGCGGCAATAGCCTGGCCGTGGCCGAGGCGGCTTGCATGCTCAGCGCCACGGCGCCCGAAGCCTGCGCCCTGGGGCCGGTCGCCGAAGTCATTTGGTGGATGCCTTCCGCTCCGAAGCTGCCTGCGGGACATCCGTGGAGCCGTCCTGAAATCGAGGCGCTGGAAGCGGGCGGGGTCGAGCTTGTGGACCAGGCGTTCGCCATGGGCAGCCTGGCCGCGTTGTGGATGCGGCCGCTGCTGACTGCTGCGGATCGCCTGATTATGGTCTTGCCGCCGGCACCGGCGGAATACCATCCGGCATGGCAGCTTATCGCCTTGCTCGCGCCTGCGTTGGTCGCATCGCAGCTCGAAGAGCATCCAATGGTGCGCGACCAGTTGAGGCAGGTCGCGCCTCTGCCATTGCAACGCGCGCAAGGCGTCTGGGAGTTGGACACGGATGCGCCATGGCGGGCCACCTATCCGCTTCCGACACGCCTGCCCTCGCAGTCTTACACGTCATTGGATCTTCATTTCAACAACCCGGCGATCGCCGTGTTGAAGTATGCGGCCGGTCTGCGTACTGGGCGGGCTACGGTGGTCGCGAAGGATGGCCGCTTGCTCGGCAACCTCTCGCACCGCTTGATGGAGACCCTCTTCGTCAACGATGATGCGCCATCCTGGAGCCAGGCCCAATTGGAAGCGTGGCTGGAGCCGGAGTTGGCAAGATTGCTTGAACAGGAAGGCATGCCGTTGCTTGCGCCGGGCAACAGCGCCGCGCTCTTTCAGTTCAAGAACACCATGCGTCACGGCCTGTGGGTGTTGCTGCAGCATATGGCGCATGCCGGCGTCGTCCGCGTCGAGGCCGAGCGGCCGCTGGCTGGCATGCTCGGTGCGTTGCGTCTCAACGGCGCTACCGACCTGTTGTTGCATCTTGCCGATGGCAGGACCGCCGCGCTCGATCTCAAATGGACGGGCGCGAAGCGCTATCGGCAAGCGCTGTCCGACGGCACCTACCTGCAACTGGCATTGTATGGCGAAATGATCCGGCAGGAACTCGGCGCGCTGCCTGCCGCGGTGGGCTATTTCACGTTCCGTGAGGCTCTGCTGTTGACCGCTACGCCAGACGTCTTCGGCCCACAAGCCCGTGTCATCAGTGCAAAGAACGGCATCAATGCGTCGGAGCTCGTCATGCAGGCCAGAGCCACCTGGGCTTGGCGGGTGCGGCAGTGGCAGGAAGGCCGTGTTGACGTGATCGAAAAGGGACTCTATCCAGAACCGGAACCATCTCCGGAAGATTGCCTGCCGCTGGGCGAAACCGCGCCGTGGCATGGCGATTACACGGCGCTGTTCGGCACCAGGGAATAACCATGGATCAGAAGAATATGAATGTGGAATTCGTCCGCGCCGGGGCGGGCAGCGGAAAGACCTATTACCTGACTCACTTGCTGGCGGACCGTCTGCGAAGCGGCGCTGCGCGGCCAGCAGCGATCCTGGCCACCACCTTCACGGTCAAGGCTGCCTCGGAGTTGCGCGAGCGCGCGAGGTCGACGTTGTTGAACCGGCGGCGGCTCGATCTGGCCGCCGCGCTGGGGCAGGCGAGCATCGGTACAGTCAATAGCGTCTGCGGGCGCTTGATTCAGCGATTCTGCTTTGAACTCGGCATCTCGCCGGATCAGGCGGTGCTGACCGAAGACGAAGGCCGCCGCCTTGTGCGCGTGGCTGTGGAAGGCGTTCAGGATGCGAGCGACGTCGAGAATCTGGCGCAGCTGGGCGCGCGACTGGACCTGAAGGATGACGCGGTGACGGCCACGCTGCACGCGATCATGAACGCGGCGCGCTCCAACAACCTCAGTCCGAAAGAACTGGCCGCGATGGGGCCGCGCAACGCGGACGCCATGCTGGCGTGCTGGCCGCGCCCGCAGGGCGATCACGATGCCGTCCTGAGTGCGGCGCTTGAACACGCGGAGCGCGAACTCAAGCAGGCGCAAGACGCGGGCGTCAATACCAAGGTTCTGAACGACGCGATCGAGAGCATCACGACTGCTCGCAGCGGGCTCGCTCGCGGGCAGCTTTCCTGGAACGCCTGGCAGCAGCTGTCGAAACTGAAAGCTGGCGCCAAGCAGGCCAATATCGTGGAGGACCTTCAAGATATCGCGGCACGCCATCCTACCCATGACCGGTTTCACGATGATGTGCGGAACTATCTTTGTACGGTGTTCGACCTGGCGGGACGTGCCTTGCAAGCCTTTGCCGATGCCAAGCGGGAACTTGGCGTGGTCGACTTCACGGATCAAGAGGTCTTGCTGCTGCGAGCCTTGCAAAGCAGCACCCTGGTGCGTGAAGCGCTCGCAGGGGAACTCGATCTCGTGCTGGTCGACGAGTTCCAGGACACGAATCCGCTTCAATTGGCCATCTTCGTAGAGTTGGCGAAGCTGGCCAAAAGCTCGATATGGGTAGGCGACCCCAAGCAAGCCATCTATGGCTTTCGCGGCACGGATTCGACACTCATTCAGCAGATCCTCGATTCCGTGGAAGGCTGGGGCGGCACGATGGGTACACCGTTGTCGGATTCGTACCGGTCCACCCCGGGGTTGGTGGGCCTGGCCAACGAGGTGTTCGTGCCGGCCTTCCGCCCCGCACCGGCCTCCGAAACCGCGCTCAGGCCGATGCGCAAGCCGCTTGTCGGACAGCCTCAGCTTTTGAACTGGTCATTCGTGACGGAACCCGGGAAACGTTCAATTTCGCTGAAAGCCTTGGGACCCGCGGTGTCGGAGCTGCTGGGGCGCGGCATCCTGATTGCCGACAAGGCCACGGGCCAGGAGCGTCCGTTGCAAGCCAGCGATATCGCCGTGCTGTGCCGCAAGAATGACCATATCAAGTCCGCGGTCGATGCACTGAGCCGCTGGGGCATTGCCGCGGCGGCGACTCGGCCCGGCTTGATCTCGACTCCCGAGGTTCAGTTGGTACTGGCCTGCCTGCGCCGTTTGCAGGACGCCTCGGATACGGTGGCCACGGCCATGATTTTCGGGCTGACGGGTTCGGTCAGGCCGGAAGACTGGCTGCAGGACCGCTTGCAGTTCCTTGCCGGGATAGCTGCGGACGGAGACGGCGAGACTTCCCCCTCGGTGTCGGCATGGAAGGCGGAGAGAGCGGACGCTCATCCGCTGATCGCCAGGCTGGCCAGCTTGCGGCCGTCCCTGGTGTCGCTCACGCCGCGTGAAGCGCTGCGGCTGGCAAAAGCCGAGTCCGGCGTTGCGCGCTTGGCACACCAGTGGTCGGCGGCGGAGCGCGAGGCGCAGGTTCGTATCGCCAACATTGAAGCGCTGTTGGCGTTGGCACAACAGTACGAGGAGGCTTGTCTGGGCTCGCGACAACCGGCGACGATCAACGGGATGTTGCTTTGGTTCCAGGAACTGGTGGCCGATGGGGCGGACGGGCGCGCGGCCGCCGCCCATGGGGCGGTCGAAGTCATGACCTTCCATGCGGCCAAGGGCCTGGAATGGCCGATGGTGATCGTGATCGGCCTGGATCACGGCTACCGCACGGATCTATGGAACGTGCGTTCCCGGACGATCGGTACTTTTGACGCGACAAACCCTCTGGCCAACCGCTACATCCATCATTGGGTCAATCCCTTTAGGTCTGCCGTGCAGGTCATCGCCGATGCAGAGGCCTCAGAAACCGGCAAGCTCGTGGCCGAGCAGGCGCGCTCGGAGAACACACGCCTGCTGTATGTCGCCCTCACCCGCGCGCGCGACTTGCTCGCTCTTGTCGGCGAGACCAAGGCGGCGGGCGATACCCCGCCCTGCCAGTGGCTCGATGAGATCGACGCGGCGGCCAAGCTCTGGGGGCCGGCGGGCGCATTCGTGGCGGACGACCAGACGGTCGTCCGCGAAACGAAAGCCTGGGACTTCGACGAGTCACTCGACGCACCGCCCGCGCCGGCTGCACGGGCCATGCTTTACTTCGACGCGCGCCAGCCCCAGTCTTTTGAACGGCTCTGGTTTGCGCCCAGCGCCGCCCAGACAGGACAGCATCGGGCGGTGAAGGTGGAGGACGTAGGCAAACGGATCGTTGTGCAGTCCGACACCGACATGGCTGCGCTGGGTTCGGCGCTGCATGGCTGCATCGCTTGCTCGGTGGCGGATCCGTCGCGTCCCATCAGCGATGAACACATCAGGGAGGTCCTGATCCGCTGGGGCGTCCATGGCGCCGTGACGCCGGAGGCAGTCCGCTTCCAGGTGGAGGCCTTTCAGAACTGGTGGCAGTCGAAGTGGCCCGACGGCACTGCCCAGGCGGAACTGCCGATTCAGGTGCCGCGTCCGGACGGCACCGTTATACGCGGCCAGATCGATCTGCTGATCCGTGTGGGAGCTGGCCGGATCCTAATCGATCACAAGGCCGACCCGCGCGGCGTCGCGGACGGCGAGCGCCTGGCCGCGACGCACGGCGGACAACTGGAGGCCTACGCTCGCGCCGTCGAGGCCGCGTCAGGAGAGGCCGTGCGTGAGTGCTGGCTATTTTTGCCCGTTGCCGCTCGCGCTGTGCAGATTTCTGCAGCTCATGAATAAGTTCATAAAAAGCAGTGCCTCGGGCCAGCAAGAGCTCGATACGTCGTTCGGCGAGAAGCCGATTCGACCGCAGCCATCCGAACGGTGGGCGATGTATCGGTTGATCTGTCCGGTGACGGATGCCGCATTGGAAATCAGCGGCCTGGAAGCCTTCTATGAATACTCCCAGCCGAACGGCCCGAATAAACGGTTGTCGGCGGACATCGCCATCGTGCAGGGATCCCGTCCTGTCTGGTTGATTGAGGCAAAAAAGTTCGCTAGGAAACTGCATCCGGACCTTATCGATTGTTATCTCAAGCCCGGGATGATGGGGGCCGTCACCAACGGCAACCACTGGATCTTTCTCGTGCGCGGAAAGCACGTCGTGTACGGCCCCATGGTGCAGCCAGACGGTCAAGTTGATGCTGCGGTCCGCGCCATCGTCATACGGATGCTGGCTTGCATCAGCGAAGACGAGGCCTTCGGTCTGGAGGATGGTTGGCGCGAGGACTGGAAGGGAATCGCTGCGGTGGAGAGCCCTGAGATCTGGTACATGAACAAGGCAACGGGCTCCCGAGAATTCGCAGAGAAGCTGCAGTTCGACAACCTAGGCGAAGCGGTTCGCGCCGCCTTGAAGCATGTGAAGCACGGTACGAGCACCGCGTTGCTGTTGGAGGAGCTACTCGCTGCAGAGATGGAGATACGCGGTGGGAGCGTTGAAGTCAGCAATAACCGTCTGATCTGGGTACTCCCCGGATTGGGTCGCGGCGCTCGTGTGGATTTGGCGTCGCGGCAGCTCGACATGCTCGTACACAACACGCTCATAGCCGCGGTCGGTCGAGACACGATAAGCGCGAGTATCAAGCTGCATGACAAGAATCACCACATGTCCGTATGCAAGGCAAGCGCGCCCCATGAGATGAGCAGCCTGGTGCCGGTGTTCAGCGTCATGCCGGGTTAGGCCGGCACCCGCTTAGTCGGGCTGCAAGCGTAAGCAAAGGACGATCGCCGACGTGTTTCGGGAACGAGATAGTGATGAACGGATGAAAAGGAAAATGAAGCCTACAACCTCGCAAGCAGTCGCATTTGGCCATGAAGTGGCTACGTACTTATCGGCTTACCGTCATCGCCTGGACGACTATAACTGGGGTATGACGGAGAGCTGCATAGCTGCGGCGCGGGCCCGCGGCTTGCTCTCCGACCGTGAATTTGGCGGAGGTTTCGCTGAAACCTTGGAGTTGCGACAGGCGGTCGCCCAGCGATCGCGCGAGATCCAGGCCGGGAAGAAAGGGGCACCCCGTGTTCAGGAACTGGCCGATCTTGCCAAATTCGTGATTTCCGACTGGGGTGGGTTGAATGGAAATGATGAGGAAACGATTGAAGAGTACGCCTCTCGGTTCACCGATATCGAAACCGGATTCGACGCGGTTGTTGATCACGAAAGCCTTCGTTCGGCGGTTCGGCCGCGAATCAGGCGCGGGTTGTACAAATTCGGTGGAATCGCTAGCTGGTCAAAATGGCTTTCATTCGTGTGGAACGATTGGGCATTGATTTACGACGCGCGCATCGCTTTTGCTTTGGACGCGATCCACTTTATCCGAGCCGTGAATGCTCCGGTGTTGCCCGTGCCACCGGGTAGAAACGGGTTGCTTGCGAGTCTCGACGCTGAGAGCGCAGCCGCCTTTGCCTGGTTGGGACGTTACGGAAGCGCGTGTCCTGCACGGGATGAGCTAATGGCCGTGAGCGTAGGTAACACAAGCAAGGATGATCCCCTCAGGGCTTGGTTGAACACGGCGGTGGTACCCGGCCAGGATGCCTATGCCTATTACCTCGAACTAATGGCCGAGGCCCACCGGCAGCTCTGGCAAGATGATCGTCCCCTGGTGCAAACGGAGATGTTGCTGTTCAAAATCTCGATCACTGAAATTGCACAAGACTTCATCGCAGAGATGCTGGCGCGATTTGGGCAGCTACCAGAGGTCGCTGCAGTGGCTGAGGCGGCTTGAAAGAAAAAGCGATGCCGCGAGTCGCTGCAAAAATCGAGGCGATATATCCGCGCCATCTTTGATGGATGCGTAGAGAATAGGCGTGTCCTGAGTTTCAGGCTTGCAAGACAACCGCGGTTTACGTTCCGGAGCCGATGCATATGACGGCGGACGAAACCCTACCGGCCTAGGGTTTGGCCGCAAACCAACTTCCACTCTCGCCTCAGGCGAGCCGTGCGGAGGCACGGCTGCGTGCTGTTCGCAAACACGAGCTCGAGTTTCTCTCTACCCACGATCTCCCTCCTGTTATTTACCTGCAGAATGACATTCAGCTCGAAATTTGACCATCAAGCAGCGGTTTTCTGGACAGCTGAACACCGAATTTTGCCATCGTGAAGATTCATCAACGAGTGTTAATATCTCCGTCAATTTTCAACGTCCTGATTGCGCCCAAGAATCAACATGTAGGGTACGTTTGCGTGTCTACGATGATTAGCATCTGGATCGCAACGACGCGCTTAAGCAGGTTGGATACCGCTCGTTCCCGAGATCGGGTCGGTAGACACAAGCCAACGCAGGGCGAGAATTAAGTGAGAGAGATCAAAGCCCGTTTACGCGATCCTGACATGCAGGTCTCGGAAGTGGCGCGTCGGCACGAAATCTCTCGCACCACGAACTACGAGTATGCAGAGGTGTTTAAGCCTCGCGCAAAAATAGTCAGAAGTGAGCGAAGGCGTTCATGAAGCTAATCAAAAACACCGGAACACAGCGCGTCATCGACTTGATAAGGCCCCACCTCAAGCACGGCAACCGACTCGACTGTGTAACGCCTTCTGTTTCTCTCTACGCCTTTGCAGAAGTCCGGGAGGCGTTGTCCGCTCTGGATCGAATCCAATTGATCGTGCCTCCTGATAACGAGGCGCTTGAACTCTTGGGTACGGAGGGTGACCGCGCTGCGCGCAATCGTCTGCAGGCACGTTGGTTAGCCAATCAATGCGCGAAATGGATCAATGACAAAGTGGAGCTTCGGCGGGCATCGAAATCGGTGCCGCAAGGGGCTGCCGTTATGCGCGGACCGGACGGCGCGCCTGCGCAAGTGATTCTGGGTTCTTTTGCCTTCAACACGTCTGGCCTTGGCCTGACGCCGGGCAACCCGCTGAACCTGATCCAGGCATCAGAAACGGCCGACGAAGCCGCGCAGCTCGCCCAATGGTTTGATCATCAGTGGTCGGGCTTGCAAAGTGCTGCTGCCACCGACTCCAAAGGCCAGCGCAACGAGAGCGCGTCCGTTCTTCAAGCACTGCAGGCCCTGGGTGAGCATCGCGATCCCTTCACCATCTACACCTTGATGTTGCACCACCTGTTTCAGGGCAGCGGTGACGAGATGGACGAAGAGCGCATCGTCAAGTCCGCCACCGGCATTCGCAATACCGTAGTGTGGAAGAAGCTCTTCAAGTTTCAGCGCGATGGTGTGGTGGGTGCCATCGACAAGCTGAGTCGCTTCGGTGGTTGCATCATCGCCGACAGCGTGGGGCTGGGCAAAACCTTCGAAGCCCTGGCCATCATCAAATATCACGAGCTGCGCAACGACCGCGTGCTGGTGCTGGCGCCCAAACGCCTGCGCGACAACTGGACGCTCTACAAGGCCAACGACAAACGCAACATCCTTGCGGCTGATCGGTTCAACTACGACGTGCTCAACCACACCGATCTGTCTCGTGATGGTGGCCTGTCGGGTGACATCGACCTGTCTCATGTGAACTGGGGCAACTACGACCTGGTAGTGATCGACGAGTCGCACAACTTCCGCAACAAGGCTACGCACAAGGGTAAGGAATCACGCTACGACCGCTTGATGCGACGCATCATCCGTGAAGGCGTCAAGACCCGCGTGCTAATGCTCTCCGCCACACCGGTGAACAACCGCCTGGCCGACCTGCGCAATCAGATTTCCTTTGCCACCGAAGGCGACGACGCCGCCCTGATGGAACATGGCATCCCCAGCATCGAAGCCACGACCCGCAAGGCACAGGCGCAATTCAATCGCTGGCTGGCGCTGGACGAAGCTGATAAGACCCCCAGTCAGTTGGTAGAAATGCTGGGGTTCGACTACTTCACCCTATTGGACCATCTCACCATTGCCCGCTCCAGGCGGCATGTGGAGAAGTATTACGGCACCAGCGAGACCGGCCGCTTCCCCGACCGACTGCCGCCCATCAACATCAAGGCTGACGTGGACCTTGCGGGCGAGTTCCGTGCTATCCGCGACATCAACCAGGAAATCCGTCGGCTCACCCTCGCCAGCTACGCGCCGCTGCGCTATGTGGTGCCCCACAAGCAGGCCGCCTACGACGCCAAGTACAGCACTCAGGTGCGTGGCGGCGAAAGTTTCTTCCGCCAGGCGGATCGTGAAGAAAGCCTGATCCACCTTCTGCGCGTGAACGTGCTCAAACGCATGGAAAGTTGTGTGTCGGCCTTCACCCTCACCGTGCAGCGCCAACTCAAGGATGTAGAGAACACACTGGCACGCATCGAATCCCATGCCGAAGCGCTGGAGGAAATCGACATTGCCGACGTCGATATCGACGACCCGGCGTTCGAGGCCTTGCTGGTCGGGCGCAAGGTCAAAGTGCTGCTGGGGGATGTAGATCTGATTCGCTGGAAGCAGGATCTACTGGAAGACCGTAACCGCCTGGCGACCCTGCTGGCAGCAGCGCGCCAAGTGGATGCCGGGCGTGATGCCAAGCTGGCAGCGCTGCGCGACATGATTGCCCGCAAATGCGCCCAACCCATCAACACACACGATGGCAAAGCAAACCGCAAGATCATCGTGTTCACCGCCTTCTCGGACACGGCGCACTATCTCTACGCCCAACTTGCCCCCTGGGCCAGGGACACGCTGGGTGTGCATTCGGCGGTCGTCACAGGCAGCGCCGGCATTCAAACCACCATGCCGGGCTTAAGTAAGCGCATGGGCGACGTGCTGTCGGCCTTCGCGCCGCGCTCCAAGGAGCGCCCGCAAGACCTGGCGGATGAAGGCGAAATCGACCTGCTGATCGCCACCGACTGCATCTCCGAGGGGCAGAACCTCCAAGATTGCGACTGGCTGATCAACTACGACATCCATTGGAACCCGGTGCGCATCATCCAGCGCTTTGGGCGTATCGACCGCATCGGCTCGCCCAACCAGCGCATCCAGCTCGTGAACTTCTGGCCCAACATGGAGCTGGAGGAATACATCAACCTGGAGCAGCGCGTCAGCGGCCGCATGGTGCTGCTCGATGTCTCGGCCACAGGCGAAGAAAACCTGATCGTGCAGCAGTCCGGCAACGCCATGAACGACCTGGAGTACCGGCGCAAGCAACTGCTCAAGCTGCAGGACACGGTGATCGACATGGAAGACCTGTCGACTGGCGTGGCTATCACCGACCTTACCCTGACTGACTTCCGCATCGACCTGGCGCAGTACCTGAAAGCGCACCCCGGCAAGCTGGACACCCAGCCGTTGGGTGCTTATGCGGTCACCACCACGCTGGATGCCGACATTCCGCCCGGCGTGATCTTCTGCCTGCAAGCCTGCGGCCCGGCAGCAAAGCCCGCCACGACGTCCGACTACCCGCTCGCACCGCACTACCTGGTGCATGTCAGCGATGACGGCACCGTGTTGCTGCCGTACCCGCAGGCCAAGCGCATCCTGGATCGCCTCAAGCGCTTGGCACTGGGGCGCGAACGGCCAGATGACAGTGCCTGCGCACGTTTCGACAAAGCAACCAAAGGCGGCGAGGACATGCGCCACGCCCAGAAGCTGCTCGCGGCGGCGGTGGCCTCCGTCGCCGGGAAGCAAGAGGAACGGGCCGTGGCCAGCCTGTTCACGCCCGGTAGCACCCACGCCATGAAAGGCGAGTTCGCCGGCAGCGGCGATTTTGAGGTGGTCGCATTCCTCGTTGTGCTGCCCGATCAGCAAAGTATTTGATTACGAGGACCAGCATGAGCTTTCGCACCGCCGAACCTGCATTGAAAGATGTCCTCGATGGAATTGCATCGGGGCAAATCCAGCTTCCTGACTTCCAACGCGGCTGGGTGTGGGACGACAACCATATTCGGTCGTTGATCGCGAGCCTCTCGCTCTCCTACCCGATTGGCGCGGTCATGTTTCTGGAAGCAGGCGGCGTGCCATTCAAGCCCCGCTTGTTTGCCGGTGTAAACCTGCAGCCTGCGCCTGCTCCAAAGACCCTCGTGCTTGATGGTCAGCAACGCCTGACCTCCATGTACCTGGCGCTGCGCAGCGGCCAGCCGGTGCCGACACGCACGGAGAAAGGCGCGGATATTCGTCGCCTTTATTTCCTCGACATGAGCAAATGCCTGGATGAATCGGCGGACCGTGAAGATGCCGTACTCTCGGTGCCAGAGACGCTGCAAGTCACGTCGGATTTCGGCCGAAAGGTCGATCTGGACGTCAGTACGCCAGACCAGCAGTACAGCCAGCGGCTCTTTCCCGTGGCATTGTTATTCGACATCCAAGGGTTCATGGCCTGGGAAAGCGGCTTCAGCGCGCACCATCAGTTCGCAGCGGAAGCCATGCAGTTCATGCAGAGGTTTCGCAACGAAATCTGGCTGCGCTTCCAACAGTTCAAGGTGCCCGCCATCGAACTGACCCAGGACACGCCACGTGAAGCCGTGTGCCAAGTCTTCGAGAAGGTCAATACCGGTGGTGTCACGCTGACGGTGTTTGAGTTGATGACCGCCACCTTCGCAGCGGATGAATTCAACCTGCGCGATGACTGGGATGCGCGGCAGGAGCGACTGACCGCCAAGCACGATGTGCTCACGGCGGTGGATGGCACCAGCTTTCTCACCGCAGTCACGCTGCTGGCCAGCTATCGGCGGCACAAAGCGCTTGGCACATCCGTCAGTTGCAAGCGTGCCGACGTGCTGAAGTTGCCGCTGGCGGACTTCAAGGCGCTGGAATCCGATTTGGAGAAAGGCTTCAAGCGGGCTGCCGAGTTGCTGGCAGAGGAAAAAATCTTCGACGACCGAAGCCTGCCTTATGCCACGCAGCTTGTCCCGTTGTCGGCCATCTGCGCGCACCTGGCAGACCGCACGACGCAACATGGCGTCAAGCAAAAGCTGCTGCGCTGGTACTGGAGCGGTGTTCTGGGCGAGCTGTACGGCGGCGCCAACGAAACCCGTTTTGGCATGGACATCCAGGATGTGATTGCCTGGGTCGAAGGCGGCAGCGAACCGCGCACGGTGCGCGACGCCAACTTTGCGCCGACGCGCCTGCTGTCCCTGCAAAGCCGCCTCGCAGCCGCCTACAAGGGGCTGGCCGCCTTGCTCATGAAACACGGTGGTCGGGATTTCGTCAGCGGTACGCCGATAGACCTCAACAGCTACTTCAACAACGCCATCGACATTCACCATGTGTTCCCCCGTGCCTGGTGCGAAAAGCAGAAATTGCCCAAGGAGAAATGGAACAACGTGGTCAACAAGGCCCCTCTGGCCGCTGGCACCAATCGTTTCATCAGCGGGGATGCGCCCAGCGTGTACCTCGCCCGCATCCAGAAAGCCAAGCAGGTGGCCCCCGATAGCCTGGACGAGTTTCTACTCTCCCACGTGATTCCGGTGCCTGCGCTGCGCTCGGACGACTTCGATGCGTTTGTCCGCCAACGCGCCACCGCACTGTTGAAGCTGATCGAGCAGGCCATGGGCAAAGCCATTGCCGGGCGCGACAGCGAGGAAACGGTCAAGGCATTTGGAGCGGCACTCTCGTGATGAACGGGTCGGATGTCGTCAGCGCCCTGAGTCTCCCGGATAGCGCGCGGGTGGATCAGCGCGTGCCCAAGAAACTGTTGCTGGAGAACGGTGCGCCCACGGCGTCTGACAAGCGCTTGATCTCCGATGCGATTGAAGACATCCAGTGGCTGGCCGCCCTCAAGCCCAACACCATCGGCGTGCCCGAGTACCGCGATACGCAGCGCGAATATCTAGAGGTCGCGGTTCTGGCTGTCAACTTGCGCGGAGCCAACAAGCCAGCCCGCCTTTCACGCCTTGCAGAACTGGTGCACCGGGCCGTGCCTTATCCGGTGCTGTTGCTGCTGGAAGAAAAACGGGCTGAAGGGCCAACAATGACCCTCTCGCTGGCGCATAAGCGCTGGGCGCAGAACGAAGCGGGCAAGATCGTGCTCGATGGCGATCTGGTGTCGGCCTCGCTGTTTCAAGCAGCCGATGGCACACCTGGATTTGATGCGAAGGTGGCTTCCCACATCGAGCGGGATTTCATGCAGTCGCTTGCAGTTTCGCGTCAGCCCCAAGCATCGCTACATGCCCTCTATGAGGGCTGGATCGTATGCGTGCAGGCCCTGCACGCCGCGCGGCGGACACGGATTTATCGAGCCGCAGCAACCCCGGAACAGGCCGCCGCGCGGCGGCAAGCATTGGCTTATTGCCAGCGGCTGGCAGGCGAAATCAGTCGCCTGCGGGCCGAGGCGGCCAAAGAAAAACAACTGGCGCGTCAGGTGGAACTGAACCTGACGCTCAAGCGCATCCAGGCCGAACTGGCCGCTGCACAACAACAGCTTTGAAGATTGAACGAGTGATGGAGAAGACCATGGAGAAAATCACGGCCGCCAGCCCAGAAGCCCAATCCGCCGACCTGGTGGCGGGCAATATCGAACAGCTCAAGGCGCTGTTCCCGGAATTGATTACCGAAGGCGCGAACGGCGTGGCCGTGAATGTGGACGTGCTCAAGGCGCTGGTGGGTGATGCCAGCGTCACCGATGCTGATGAGAAGTACGGCCTCAACTGGCATGGCAAGCGCCGCGCGCGGCAACTGGCGCTCACGCCCAGCACCGGCACCCTGCGCCCCTGCCCGGAAGACAGTGTGGACTGGGAGTCCACCCGGAACCTGATGATTGAGGGCGACAACCTCGAAGTGCTCAAGCTCCTGCAAAAAAGCTATGCCGGCAAGGTCAAGCTGATCTATATCGACCCACCGTACAACACTGGCAAGGACTTTGTGTATCCGGATAATTTTCAGGACAACATCAAAAACTATCTGGAATTGACCGGCCAAGTCGAGGGCGGGCAGAAGATCAGCAGCAATACCGAAGCCAGTGGGCGGTTTCATACGGACTGGCTGAATATGATCTATCCAAGACTAATTTTGGCGAGAGACTTACTTAAGAAAGATGGGATTGTATTTATTAGTATTGATGACTCTGAGGTGCAGGCATTGAAAATTATCTGCAATGATATTTTCGGTGAGGAGAATTTCTTCGCTCAGATTCCATGGCAATCCCGGACATCAGTTCAAAATGATACTGATCTTAGTGTTCAGCATGAGTATTTAGTAGCTTATGCACGTAATCGGCGGCATACAGAGCGGCGATTGAAGGAAAGCAATGCCGATAGGTGGTTTGACATGGATAGTTTTGCCGCCTATCCGCTGCCACTGGATGTATCGAGATATGATAATCCGGATAATGATTCGCGAGGTAAGTGGAAGGCTGACCCATTTGATGCTCCGAATATTAGGGAAAATCTTACCTACGCGATCAAAAATCCGGTGACGGGTGAGGAATTTTGGCCGCCCCGTGGGCGCTGTTGGCGGATGGAAGAAAGAAGGTTTCTAGAACTTTTGGCAGATAACCGGATCGTTTTTGGACGGACAGGAGAGTCCAGGCCACAGCTGAAGGTTTTTTATGAAGAAAAAAAGGATTTAGGAGAAGTATCGACGTCTTGGTTTGACGGTCCGACGTACGGTACAGCAACTCTCGGAACTCAAGAGTTGCAACGTCTTTTTGAAGGTGAGTCACCATTTTCGTTTCCTAAGCCCACTAAGCTGTTAGCAGCGATCACTCGTTTGGCATCGCGGGGAAGTGATATTGTTTGCGATTTCTTTTCTGGTTCTGGTTCGACTGGTCATGCTGTTATGGCACAAAACGCTGCTGATGGTGGCAATCGTCGTTGTGTGCTGGTGCAACTACCAGAGCCACTTGATCGGGGGAACAAAGATCAAAAAGTGGCTGCTGAGCTTTGCGACCAACTCGGAAAACCTCGCAACATTGCCGAATTGACTAAGGAACGGTTGCGTCGTGCCGGAGCCAAAGTCAAAGCTGACAACCCCGACTGGCAAGGCGACACCGGCTTCCGCGTCTTCAAACTAGGTACTTCCAACATCCGCGCTTGGAATCCGAAGCCTGATGATCTGGAAGCCACGCTGTTCGATCATCAGGATCACCTACTTGAAGGCCGCAGCGAGGCTGATGTGCTTTATGAATTGCTGCTCAAACTTGGCCTCGACCTGTGCGTGCCCATCGAAAGGCGCAGTATCGAAGGGCTTGACGTGCATGCCGTGGGCGGCGGCGTGCTGCTGGCTTGTTTGGCTGAAAAAATCACCCGTGAGCAGGTGGAGTCACTCGCCCAAGGCATCATCGCCTGGCACAAGGAGCTTGCCCCCGCCGGTGACACCACATGCGTGTTCCGCGACAGCGCCTTTGCCGATGACGTGGCCAAAACCAACCTCGCCGCCATTCTGGAGCAGCACGGCATCCAGAACGTGCGCAGTTTGTAAGGGGCTTGCCATGAAACTGCACTTCGAGCCCAACCTCGACTACCAGATGCAGGCCATTGACGCCGTATGCGATCTTTTCCGTGGTCAGGAGGTCTGCCGCACCGAATTCACGGTGACCATGAAGCTGCCCGATGAAGCTCAGATGTCACTGGGCGTGGCGCAGTCCGACCTTGGCATCGGCAACCGATTGACCCTGCTCGACGACGAGCTGCTCAAGAATCTGGCTGACATTCAGTTGCGTGGTGGCCTGCCGCCTTCTGGCTCTCTGACGTCCGGCGACTTCACGGTGGAAATGGAGACCGGCACCGGCAAGACCTATGTGTACCTGCGCTCGATTTTCGAGCTGAACAAGCGTTACGGCTTCACCAAGTTCGTAATCGTGGTCCCTTCAGTGGCGATCAAGGAAGGCGTTTACAAAACCCTGCAAATCACCGAGGATCACTTCAAGGGGTTGTATGCGGGCGTGCCTTTCGATTACTTCCTGTACGACTCGGCCAAGCCCGGGCCGGCGCGCAACTTCGCCACTAGCGCCAACATCCAGATCATGGTGGTGACGGTGGGCGCCATCAACAAGAAGGATGTGAACAACCTCTACAAAGAGAGCGAGAAAACCGGCGGCGAGAAGCCCATCGACCTGATCAAGGCAACCCGGCCGATCATCATCGTGGATGAACCGCAAAGCGTGGACGGCGGCCTGGAAGGCCGTGGCAAGGAAGCACTGGACGCCATGAACCCGCTCTGCACGCTGCGCTATTCCGCCACCCATGTGGACAAGCACCACATGGTGTTCCGCCTGGATGCCGTGGATGCCTATGAGCGCAAGCTGGTCAAGCAGATCGAGGTGGCATCGGCCACGGTTGAGGATGCGCACAACACGCCTTTCGTGCGCCTGGTGAAGGTGGAAAACAAGCGTGGCCGCATCAGCGCCAAGGTCGAGCTGGATAAACGGGCCGCCACTTGCGTGCAGCGGGTTGAGGTGACGGTCAGCGATGGCGACGACCTCCAGCAGAGCGCCGATGGCCGCGCGATCTACGCCGATTTTCGGGTGGGCGAGATCAATACGGCGAAGGGCGAAGAGTTCATGGAGCTGCGCTACCCCGGTGGCGAAGTGTTCTTGCAGCCTGGCCAGGCCCACGGTGATGTGGATGCGCTGGCCGTGCAACGCGAGATGATTCGCCGCACGATCAAGGAACACCTGGACAAGGAAAAGCACCTGCGCCCATTGGGGATCAAGGTGTTGAGCCTGTTCTTCATCGACGCGGTGGACAAGTACCGTCAATACGATGCGGACGGCCAGCCGGTCAAGGGCGTGTATGCACAGATGTTCGAGGAGGAATATCGCCGTGCCGCCAAGTTGCCGGCCTACCAGAGCCTGTTTGCCGAGATCGACCTGGCGTCCGCCGCCGAGGAGGTGCACAACGGCTATTTCTCCATCGACAAGAAGGGTGGCTGGACCGACACCGCCGAGAACAATGCGGGCAACCGGGAGAACGCCGAGCGGGCCTTCAACCTGATCATGAAGGAGAAGGAGAAGCTGCTGTCCTTCCGCACGCCGCTGAAGTTCATCTTCTCCCACTCCGCGCTCAAGGAAGGCTGGGACAACCCCAACGTGTTCCAGATTTGCACCTTGCGCGACATTCAGACCGAGCGCGAGCGCCGCCAGACCATTGGCCGCGGCCTGCGCTTGTGCGTCAACCAGGATGGCGAGCGGGTACGCGGCTTCGAGGTCAACACCCTGACTGTGGTGGCCACGGAAAACTATGAACAGTTTGCCGAGAACCTGCAGAAGGAAATCGAGAAAGACACGGGCATCCGCTTTGGCATCGTGGAGCAGCACCAATTTGCCGCCATTGCCGTGACCGGCGCTGATGGGCATGCCGCACCGCTGGGCATGGAGCAATCGAAGGCACTGTGGGAGCACCTGAAAGCCGCCGGCCATATCGATGCCAAGGGCAAGGTACAGGATTCACTGAAAACGGCGCTGAAGAACGGCACCTTGGAACTGCCAGCTGAGTTCGATGCGCAAAAGAGCCAGATTGCCGAAGTGCTGCGCAAGGTGTCGGGCCGGCTCGACATCAAGAATGCCGATGAGCGCAGGCAAGTGCCGCTGCGCAAGGGCAAAGATGGCAAGGCCGTTTATCTGAGCGACGAGTTCAAGGCACTGTGGGACCGCATCAAGCACCAGACAACGTACCGCGTGCAGTTCGATAACGCCAAGCTGGTGATGGATTGCATCGCAGCCTTGCAGAAGGCCCCGGTGATCGCCAAGGCACGGCTGCAATGGCGCAAGGCCGACATCTCTATCGGCAAGGCGGGTGTCGCCGCGACGGAGAAAGTGGGCGCGGCGACTGTGGTGCTGGACGAGGCTGATATCGAGCTGCCGGATTTGCTGACCGACCTGCAAAATCGCACCCAACTCACCAGGCGCACCATCGTCAGCATCCTGACGAGAAGCGGACGCTTGGACGACTTCAAGCGCAATCCGCAGCAGTTCATCGAATTGACCGCCGAAATCATCAACCGCTGCAAGCGTTTGGCCCTGGTCGATGGCATCAAGTACCAAAAGCTCGGCGACCAACACGTCTATGCGCAAGAGCTGTTCGAGAAGGAAGAGCTCACCGGCTATCTCAAAAACATGCTGCTGGATACGCAGAAGTCGATCTACGAGCACGTGGTGTACGACTCGACCACCGAGCGGGACTTCGCCGATGGGCTGGAGAAGAACGACGCCATCAAGCTCTACGCCAAGCTGCCAGGCTGGTTCAAAGTGCCTACGCCGCTGGGCACCTACAACCCCGACTGGGCCGTATTGGTGGAAGAAGACGGCACTCAGCACCTGTACTTTTTGGTGGAAACCAAGAGCAGCCTGTTCACCGATGACCTGCGCGACAAGGAAAGCGCCAAGATCGAATGCGGCAAGGCGCATTTCACTGCACTGGGGGTCGGTGAGAACCCTGCCCGGTATGTGGTTGCGCGCTCGGTTGACGATCTTTTGACCGAGGCGGCAAAGGGGTAGGTCCCGACCCGGCGAACGACGCTGGCCGCTCTCCAGGCTCCCAAATCAGCGCAGGTGCAAGCCGCAACAGGGTGAGCGAGTGGGGCCAGCCGGTCAAACTGGTCACGGTCGCGCGCCAGATCGCTTTCCCATCGGGCGTCGGTTACAACATGCCGTGGCCCTGGAGCACGTTGCACGACGATGTTGTTCGCTGGGATGCCATCGACGCCTTGGGACACCTGGTGCGCTCGCAGCTTGCCCGAGATTGTCTTGCCCACCAGCCATATTGCATCCTCGGTGAGCCAGCCGTCGGAGGCTTCGGGCTGGTTCAGTTTCAGCTCGTCTTTGAGCAGGTAGCGCAGCCCCTTGACCAGCTTGTGTTGGAGCGAGTGCTTGGGCGCGGCCATCGCGCGCGCGGAATCGCCGCCCAGCTCCTGGGCGACAGAGGCGCGGTCTGCCCGTACGACCAGCTCGCCCAGCGCCCCGGCGTACTCGCACTGCCCGGCCAGTAGGTAGAGCAGCGGTGGCCACAGGGACGGATAGCCACTGAGCCAGTCCAGCAGATCGCGGTCGAGCAGTTACCGATACAGCAGTCCTGTCGCGGCGCTGTGGAGCTGATATTCGCGATCTTCGCGGTAGCGGAAGCGGTAAGGCTGGTGCACCTGGCCGTTGCAGCGATCAGCACCCCGTGCGCTACGCCTATTGAGAGTAGCCAACGAGATCAATGGGCTGCACATCCATCAAATGAGCATAGGGCAACACCGGGAGGAATTTCTTGCGCAGAGTTTTAACGTAAGAGCGGTACAAATCTCGCGTCTTGTTCTTGATCTGGCGGGGTGCTGGGACGGCGTTGCAAGGGTCAGCGACGTGGTATAGCTTTCATCCTCATCCCCTTCCGAATCGCGTTCGATAGCGTCTGAATTTTCAGGTTGGTTGTGCGTTTGATTCAGCTGATTTACTACGTTTACGGTTCGCCTCTCTGCTTGGGACCGCAACTCCACTTGTGGTACCACCAGTGTAATGTAGCCATAATTAATCTAGACAACAAATGTAAACCAACCGCCTCTGCTGAATTTTGAACCGACAGCGAAATTAATTTTCGGATTTATTATGTTCTGACGTCTCTCACAGCTGTGAGGCTAGTGCGCCGATTCCAGACAATTTGACGGGCTGGCACTTCGTCTTAATCGGACGGATCGACTTCGTAGTCCACATGGCTCCGGTCGGGCGACCCAACAGGGGTCGAGCTCGCGCTCGTCAGAACCAGTGCACCCCGAGGAGCAAAGCTGGCAACCCCAACGGCCTGAACACACAAGCGAGATTGCCGATGGATCAACTATATTCAATGTGAGAGCGCGATTACAGCTGTTTCCTTACCGCTCCCCAGAGATTCCCTTGAATGTCCATCAAATTCCGCCGGAGCCTTGTGTTCGTCCTCGCTAGCGGTTGCGTGTTTAATTCTGGAAGAAAACGTAATGTCGCGGGTGAAAACTGGATTACAGCTCCCGAATGAAAGTAGTCAATTTTCCAAGTTTGCCCTGTTAATTACATTGTTCAAACTAGCCGAATTGGCTTTTATCAGTTTGCCAATGGGATCGCAGGCCGCACGCAAAAGCAAGGGAAAGCAACAGTAGGCACTTTTAATGTTTTCTCACCCGTGGGCTCGGTGCCACCGCAGATTGCTCGCGATGCAATTTGCCGCACTATTCTTCAAGCAGGTGACCATGCCGAGGGTCAAGGGCACGCTGCACCCGATTGAGGCCATATTGATTGGCCTTGTATCTATCGCTTGGAATGCAACATCATTTAAAGCATGCCATGAGCACTGCCTTCTCCCCGATCATCTCTGAATTCGAGAGTGAAGAGTCGGCGCGCCGCTACGGCCGCTGGTTCCGCGCCAAGTTCTAAGCGATTGTTGATGACCCTTGGCCTTCCATTCCACACGATCAAGCGATGGCTGAAGTGTCCCGGAAGGAGGAAGAGGCGAGGCCAAGCCCCACCGCACAGCCGCTGCACCGCCCTCCCGTCCGTCTAGGGGAAACTAAACAGGTCTTCCGTTCTGCAATGAAGATGCGCTCGATGACTCGCATCGCACCGTCCACTAGATTGCCCGGATCGTCGTCATGCCGCCGTCACCCTACCTGAGCAAATTGGCGCCGATGCTCGGGCCATCTCAGATCACCCGTACATTTCCCGCACGGCCGACTGCTCGATACTCAGAGTCGACCTTGCCATACTGCGTTTGCTCGCCAATCACTCTGCCCCCCGGAACAACTCCGCGGACTCCGGATAAAAGGATTTGGCGGCGCAATCCACTTAGACCAGTCGCGTGTTGAGACAGCATTACGGTAGCCGCAGCCCGGAAGGAATGCACCCAGCGAGGCTTGCTTTACCTAGACAGCCTGACGCCCCGTGCAGCCTTAGAGGACATTTGCGCACATTCCGCCATTCGGCCGCCGGACGACGATGATTTGTTCATTCCGGACAGCGAAGGATAGGGTATCGAGCGCATCTACGTGCCGTGACCACAGGCCAATTTCACGCGTGAAACCAGGTAAGTTGATCGGACTTCCTTGGTGCTCTGAAGTTTCACGCGTGAAACTCATCCGCTACAGCAAAGAGCAAACTACCGGTCGAATCGATATGGCCTGTCGGGCGGTTTGATGCGTGAAACCCATCGCCCCCAGGTAGAACCTAACTACTGGCCGGTTCGATATGGCGTTATCGCGCGACTCCGCGAAAACACCGACTCTTGTGACTGAGGTCGGAGTTTCACGCGTGAAACCGCTCCGAGCGGATCGGATGCGAGGGCCTCCTGGGGCGATTCAGGTGGCACGTAAGCAGGCCCAGCCTGTCGAAATACTTCACCCAGAGAATTCAGATTGACGCGAAATCAATTCGGAGCAACTCTTTTCCGCCTTAAGTGGCGGTATCGGAGCAAATACCCACCGCCGCAACCGTGGACGGTTGTTTGCGTCCCCTTGGTTGGTTTTCAACGCAACGTGCGCGCGAAAAGCGGGCCCGTTGCGTTCTGCAGCGGCAGGCCAACCGACAGAGAAACTCACCGATCTGCTTCTGGCTTCACGGCAAACCGTACGAGTCACGGATCCATCTAGATCCTGCAACTCGTGGCAGATAGCTCGCGGCCCCAGCAGCGTCGTAAACCTGCCTCATATGGACGCCGCGGAGTCCTGGAAAGCACTCCCGCACATGCCGACGAAACGTTCTGTATGTGCCTGGCCGCAAGGAGACAATCAAGTGCAAGTGCGGGCAAAGAGTGGCCCTATGGGTGCCGACAGCCTTCACATACTCCCAATGGATACCTGCACGGCGCAGCCGATCGGCCAGCGCCTTGCAGGCCCGCTTCAGTTCTTTGAACTGGTCCGCTAGCGGTCGACCGTGCCACTTCCGATCAAGCGTCAGCGTCATTGTGTAGACCTTCAGCCCGGCACATTGGCCCGCAACGATCCCGGCTAGAGCTCGGGAGTAGTAGGCTGCCACTCTGCTTTGTAGCTGCCGGCGAAAGGCGGCGTTGAGGTCTACTTTGATGCCGCGACTTTTGGCAAAGGCATCGCGCGCCAGGGCGTCGTTCCGTTGAACCGCTCTCACGCAACGTAGGCGATGGTGCGTGTTGCAGTAGCGACGGGTACGGCCGAACATAGGATTGCCCTCGGTATCGAAGGACTTAAGCACTGCTGTCCTGAATCCGCTCGCGCGAATGCTGTCGTGAAAGGCCATAACGGCTCGCGCCGTGTCGACCATCTTCCTACTGCGTCCGAGCGCCGTCAGACACCGATGCAGCGCGAAGACCGAATCTGACCGCTCGGATTTCTCTCTGCGTCCTGTTTGCTTGCTAGTACGTTGAGCATGGACTACTGCCTGGCTTTCGGTGGCCGCCCTCCTCTCTGCTGCAGCTTGCACATGATCGGCGTGGGCCTTGCGCGAGATTTCGGCAACCATCTCGATGGCGGCTGCCCCCCAGGATTTAGCCCATGCTGGCGCCGAGTTGGCAGCCAACCTCTTGGCTGCGATAGGTCGCAAGCTTCGACCAGAACTGCTTGCGAGCGGCCAATCGCCATCGGTAGAATTGCCATACGACATAAAAGCTCCCGTCTTCTGAGTCCGCACCAGCATGACTTAGCTGCCATGCGAAGAAAGGCCCACTCCTGCCAGAGCGGGCCTTTCGTTTTAGGGTGACTGTTACTCGACGGTGAATGTCATTGCAGGGCACTTGGCGTCGATCCAAGACATGATTGTTTCCCTGCGCCAGTACGGCGTAGTGCCGAGCTTGTGCGGCGCGGGCAAGTATCCATCGTCCACCCAACGGTGCAGCGTAGACTTAGTGATATCCAAGCCGCACATCAAGTCGGCCCGGTTCAGTAGCTCGGCATCAGGGAACGTCCGGGGTTTGCGAGGGGCGGGGCGCTTGGTGGATGACATGGTCTGACTGGGTGAGTTGCGATGAGTCAATGAAACCATGCACCCCATGAGTGCTCAAGGCAAAACCGATCACATCTGGAAGAAACCTGCCTCGTCGAGATAGAGCGTCAGAAATTTGGAAGAAGGATGTCCCCAGCACGTTCCCTCAGACTGGCGCCTTCCCCGAGACCCGCTTAGAATAAGGCCCTGAGAGCATTTTGGTGTGCAGGCCCCGGGCACCACGAATTCCATGCGTGTGGCGCTGCAAAAGCGCTTATCTCTGCAAATTCCCCTTCAAAGCGTTGTTCTCCACGAAAGTAGCCCCCTAGCTGCCAGCTGAGTTTCGCTCGCCGTCTGGGTCAGAGCCACGGTCGCGTATATCGCTAAGCCGACGTGGCGCATGCGGGCACCGCGCCAAAGTCCACACTGAGCTTTAAAGAAGCCGCAGTGAGCTTGCCCTCCAGTTTCTCGTTGGACTTGGTCTTGGTGACCAGACAACCCTGATCGCTTTCAGTCGCGCGTCAGCCTCTAAACAGTGGTGTCGACAAGAGTCCGCACGCCCCCCAAACCATTCAAAAAAATCCCCCGCCAACATTCATCATCCCGTCATCCGCCCTACCTAAGCTTCCCGCTTTTTCTGAAGGGCAGCACAGATGGCGAACGACAAGCACGACGGCAAACTTGAGGTTGCCAATAAACTCGCGGCACTGCCGACCGACGCCGATCCGCGTCGTCGCAGTCTGCTCAAGGCCGGCTTTGGTGCCACGCTGCTGCCCGTAGGCGGATCGCTGCTGCTGTCTGCCTGCTCCAGCGACGACGATGAGGACGACATCACGTCGCCCGACACGCCTGGCACGCAACCGCAACCCCAACCGCAGCCCCAACCCGAACCGCAACCCCAACCCGTCAACATCTCCAGCTTCGCAGTAGCAGTGCTGCCGGACACCCAGTTCTACTCGCGCTACGCAACCGACGCCGAAAACCAGCAGTTCATGCGCAAATACGGCAGCGAGCCGTTCAAGGCGCAGACGCAGTGGGTGGCCGATCATTCGAAGTCGCTGGGCATTCCGTTCCTGATCCACTTGGGCGACGTCGTCGATCAACAGGGCAAACCGGATCAATGGAAAGTGGCCGATGCCGCCATGGCGATTTTGGAAGACGCCAAGGTCCCGTACTCGATTCTGGCCGGCAACCACGACGTGATCCTGGACCGCGACTACGTCGACGCCAGCAGCCAGGCCAGCGCCACGGACGCGCAGCGCAATCTGGCCAACGAGCCCTATTTGAAAACCTTCAGTGCCGATCGCGCCAAGAACCAGGCGACGTTTGGCGGCCGCGATCCTAGCGGCTTCCACGAGTATCACGTGTTCGAAGCCGAGGGCCAAAAGTTCATGGTGCTGTCGCTGTCGTGGCGCATCTCCGATGACGCATTGAACTGGGCCAACCAGGTCATTCGCACGAACCCGACGCTGCCGGTGATTCTGGTCAATCACCAGTTGCTGAACATCGACAAGGATGGCGTCACGCCCTTGGAAGTGCCCTACGGCCTGATGCTGTGGGACAAGCTGATCCGCGACAACGATCAGATCTTCATGACGCTGAACGGCCACTATCACGGCGCCGCGCATCTGACCAAGACCAATGCGTTTGGAAACGCGGTCGAGGAAATGGTGGTGGATTATCAGATGGCTTATCAGGGCGGCAATGGCCTGATGCGGCTGTACGAATTCGACCTCAGCAACAACGAGATCCGGGTGCTGTCGTTCTCGCCTTGGGTGCCGCAGAAGCCGAAGAACACGCTCAACACGTTTGACCAGGCCATTCTGACCGGCGCGAACGAGCAGTTCACCATCAAGATGGATTTTGCGAAGCGCTTTGGCGGCTTCAACAAGGAATTCAAGGCGGCTACGCCGTCGCACACCGCGCTGATCGACCAGGCGCGCGCATTGATTCTGGCGAACTACACGGATCCCATCGCCGCCGAGCAGAAGCCCGCCGCCGATCCGGATGATTATCCGCAGGTGCAAGGCACGCTGGCGCACTGGCGCTTCTTTGGCGGCACCAATGGGCAGCCGGTGCCGGTGGGCGAGGTGATCGCGGACCGCGCAGGTCTGAACCCGATGCGGCGCGCGCCGCTGAATATCGACGGGGTGGCCGGTGCGCAGGTGGGCGATGTGGTCTGGTCCGACGATCACCATTACCTGTCGGCCGCGCCCGGCTCGGTGCGCTTCCTGAACACCGACAAGAACACGGCTCGCATGAGCTACTTCACGACGGATGCCGCGGCCATCATCAACGGTGAAACCGCGACCGACGGCTACACGGTGGAAGCCTTCATCAAGATCGACCGCGACTGGGTCGCGTCCAAGCACGCGTGGATGAACATCATGACGCGTGACGGCAAGCGCGGCGATCTGGCGGGCTTTTCGGGCGGAGACCCCGAATCCCCGCCGCTGCTGTTTGCCGTGTCGAGCCTGCGCGAAATCCAGTGGGAAGTGGTGCCGGACGATACCGGAACGCGTAGTCCCAAGGCAAACTGGTCTGGCGAGATCATCCCCGACAAGTGGATGCACGTTGCCGTGGTGAACGATGACACCACGCACGAAACCATCCTGTACGTGGAAGGCGCGCCGGTTCTGCGCAACACCTCAGGCGCTCGCGGCCTGGCGACGTTGGCGGCCAATATGCCGTGGATCGTCGGCGCCGGTTCGTGGGACGGTGCGCGGGCTGATGGCTTCTTTGGCAGCGTCGGCGAGATCCGTATCGTCGGCCAGGCGCTACAGCCGATCGACTGGCTGACCGCGCGTCGGCGTTGATAGGCGCACGCGCCGCGGCCGGCCTTTGCCGCGGCGCGTGAGCGAGTGAGCGCGTTAGATATCGACGTCGGTTCGTTTATGCTCATCATCATTCTTGCCTTGATCATTTTGTTCGCGCAGAGAAAGGCGAGTAACCCAGGCGCAAGACAGGCGTGCCTAGTCGATTCCGGCCGCCGGGCACCAGACACCTGCCTGGACTGATATCAGGTAGTACCTCAAACCCGCACCAGCTCGCGCTCTGCGGGTTTTTGCCGTCTGGGATAATCCCGAACCTCAACCGTCAGATCCGTCAGGAGCGCGACATGGCGCTTCGGTGGACCGGTCGAGACAATGATCATGTCCGTTAAATCTCTACTCGTGACCATCGCGTGTGGGATTTGCCGCCATTCGAATAACTAAAAACCTATGCCTCTGATGACCTGGATGTACCGTTTTCGTCCCATGCGCTGCAATTGGCTTGCCGCATTGGCCCTCTGCCTCCACGTGCCCGCAAATGCCGCGCAGGCAACGCCATCAGACGCCGTCCAGCCGCCGGCCCTCGTGTGGGGCGCCGTTCCCAGCGCGGATCTCTACCTGCTGGTTGCCAGTCCGCGTCTCAGCAAGCCCGAGCTGCAACAACTGGTGGCTGACAAGATCGGTCGTGTTGTTGGCGATAGCCAAACCATCACCCAGGTCTGGAGCAATGTGCCGGAACCCATCCAGCTATGGCTGTCGATCGATCCCGCCCGACTTAAGGAAGCCAAGCTGTCCACCGATCAGGCATTGGAGGCGCTGGCCGCCAAACTGGATATTTCCGCCCGGCCCACCCAGGGAATTCGCCCGCCCCATGCGTGGATCTACTCCGGCGCGACACGTGAGAAGCTGGAAGCCTGGAGCGATGCGCCCCCACGGTTGGCGGACGGCACCGTCATCAACCCATCGGAATGGACGACAGTGGCATACCGGCAAGCGCCGGAATCCTGGGAAAGCTGGAACAAGGTTGGGGTAAGCCTTGCGGTGTCCGCAGAGTCACGCCGCGATTCGTTGGAGAGCGTCGTCAGCGAACGCCTGAAAGCGCTGGCGTCTCACCTGCCTGATGACGTGTCGGTAATGATCCTGCCGGCGGGTTCCCGACTGAACGAAGCCGACGGCATATTCGTCACGATCGGGCGTGACGGGTAGCCCCTTACCCGGTGCTCCTGTCTCCCTGCTCCTCCGAAGACCAAGGTATCCAGCAAGCCGCCGGAAGTTTTGCCGCTAGAATCCGTCGCAGACAGGTCGGACATCACGGTCCGGCCAATCACCGGAAAGCCTCATTGGCGTAGGAGGTTCAATGGCAATCAAGGCCGTGGCATTCGACGTATTTGGAACCTTGGTCCACATCGAACGGCCGACCCGACCGTTCCGCAAGCTCGTCCGATTGCTGCATGAAGCGGGTCGTCCGCGCCAGCGCGACGACGGGGTCCGCGCGATGAGCAATCCGATCGACCTGCGACAGGCCGCCAGCCTGTTTGGCGGAGTGGTCAGCGATGCAGACCTGAACGCGCTTGAAGCCGAATTGCGTGAAGAGATTCAATCCATCTCGCTTTTCGCGGATGCCACGCCGACGTTGCTTGCATTGCAGGAACGCGGCATCAAGGTCGCGCTCTGCTCAAACCTGGCGGCGCCGTATGGGCCGCCGGTGCTGGACTTGCTGCCCATTCGGCCGGACTTCTGCGCGTGGTCGTACGAAGCCGGCGCCGTGAAGCCGCAAGCCGAGATCTACCAATACCTTTGTGATGGCATTGCGTGCCGGCCCGATGAAGTTCTGATGATCGGCGACACCATCGAGGCCGACATGATCGGGCCACGAAAATTCGGCATTCACGGCTATCACCTTGACCGGCACACGGCCACGTCAAAGTCAGCGGACGCCGTTCAATCGCTAAGCGACGTGCTTACGCTGATGGCCGCGCGCCACTGACGAGCGGCCGGCGGCCAGATGAAGGAGACTTCACCCGCCCCGCCCCCGCCAGGCCCACCACACCGCCCCGATCGGCGCAAAGATCGCCAACCACGACACGCCATCCCACACCCCATCGCCCAGCAGCGCAGACACCAGCCCCACCACCGACGCCACGCCCAGCCAGATGGGCGCGCGGAACACCTCGCCAGCCGACTGCAGGTGTTCGGTGCGCGCGCCGCGCGCTTTGCTCGTCCTGTTCATTGCGCGGCCTCCTGACGGTCACTCTGACGCAGCGCATTGGCGGCTTCGGCAGCATCATCGGTTAAGGGCTTGGCAGCCGTCGCAGCCTTGGGCTTGCGCAGCCACAAGTACAAACCGCTACCCAGCACCACGATCGCAAACAGATCCAGCACCGCCCAGAGGATCTTCAACGGCAAGCCGCCGTAATCCCCAAAATGCAGCGGCTGCGAGAGGAACAGAGTCTTTACATACCAAGGCATCTCGCGCGTGTCGGTCAACTCTCCATTCGTCGCATCCACCAGCGCCGGCTTGAGCAGGCGCGAGGTCACAGGCGTGTTGCCCTTCATGAAGAACGTGTAATGGTGCGGACTGGAGAACATCGTCCCGGGAAACGCCACCAGGCTCACCGCCATGTCGGGCACCGCGGCACGCGCGGTGCGGATGGAGTCTTCCAGGTGTGCGGGTTGCGTAACCGGCGGCAGGCCGCGAAATGGCGCGGTCATTTCCGCCATCTGGTCCATCTGCCATAGGCTCAGCACAACGCGATTCAATGTATTGATGCTGCCCGTGATGCCAACAACCAGCAGCCACACCACGGTGACGATGCCCAGCAGGTTGTGCCAGTCCAGCCATTTGACGCGGGAGCTGCGCTGGATGCGCAGCGCGCCGAACTTCAGGCGTCGCATGAAGGGGTAATACAGCACCACCCCGGACACGATGGCGACCACCATCAAGAGGCCCATTGCGCCCAGGAACAGCATGCCCGGCAGGCCGGCGAACATGTCCGTATGCAGCTTGAGCATGACGTACATGAAGCCTTCGTCGGTGGCCGGCTCCTCCAGGACCTTGGCCGTGCGCGAATCGATGACGACCGCGTTGTTCTCCTCGGGCGGGGCGTCGACGGCGCTGGCCATCGAGACATACGTAATGTCGGGATGCTCGTCCTGGTCCCAGAACATGTAGCGGATGACTTCGCCCGGCCGGCGTTCCAGCGCGGTCTGGGCGATCTGGTCCATGCTGGCGTTGGGGGTGCCGGCGGGCATGGGCGGCGCTTCGACCACGCCCGACAGGTGCTCGATCTCTTCGTGAAAGATCAGGGGCAGCCCGGTCAGACACAGCAGCAGCATGAAGACCGTGCAGATCAGACTGCTCCACTTGTGTATCCATGACCAGGCTTGCGTGGACATATCGTCCTCCTTAGAAGGCGATGCTGGTCGAGAACGTGTAGGTGCGCGGCGAGCCTACGAACAGATAACCGGCCGTGGCGGTGCCCCAGTAGTTCCGGTTGAACAGATTCTCGACGTTGAAGCGGAAGGTGACGGGGGTGCCGCTGATCTTGGTTTCGTAGCGGGCGCCGGCGTCGACGCGGGTCCAGCTTGGCACCGACAGGCTGTTGTCGGCGTTGGCATACGTCCTGTCCGTGTAGATGACGCGGCCCAACACCGTCAAGCCGGGGACGAAGGGGGTATCCCACTCGGCGCCCAGGTTGAATTGCCAGTCAGGCACACCGATGGCCTTGTTGCCCTGCAGGTCGGGCGTGGTGGCCTTATTGATGACGGCGTCGATATAGCTGATGCCGCCCAACAGGCGCACGCCCTTGGTGACTTCGCCGGCAAAGCTGGCTTCGACGCCGCGGTTGCGCTGTTCGCCGAACTCCCCGAAGGTGTTGCCAGAGATGCCGGAGCTGGGCCGCGTCAGCTCAAACAGCGCGACGGTGGCCAGCATGGTGTCGTTCAGGTTGTACTTGACGCCGATTTCCTTCTGCTTGGACTTGAACGGCGACAGCGTCTCGCCCGGGTTGGTGATGGCCGCGCTGGTGGGCGCGGTGTCGCCCTGGGACAGGCCTTCGACGTAGCTGGCATAGACCGACAGGTCCGGCCGGACCTTGAAGACGACGCCGGCCAGCGGCGTGGTCGCACTCTTGTCATAGCGCGGGCCGCTGGGCTCGCCATTGGTGAAGTTGTAGTTCTGCCCCTGCACGTTCTGGCGGCGCGCCCCCAGAGTGAGTTGCAGACGGTCGTCCATGAAACCCAGGGTGTCGGCCAGCGCGTAGCTGGTCAGTTTGACGCTCTGATAACGGTTCAGCGGATTGCTGACGCCGGAAATGGACGGCGTGTCGAAGACGTTGCCCGCATAGATGTTGGAGGTGCCGGGCGGGAAACCGGTGTTGAAGCCGAGGTCGGACTTCTGGTCCAGCAGCGTATAGCTGAAGGCGACCTTGTGGCTCACGGGGCCCGTCTTGAAGTTGCTGCGCAGGCCGGCCTCGGTGGACTTGCTGTCCACCGTCATACGCTGCCAGCCGCCGAAAAAGGAGTAATCGCCCTGCGAGTTCTGCAGCACGGGATTCGCGGCGAAGGCGTCCCAGTCCAGCTTGCGCTGGCCATACCCGGCGTAGGCGGTGAGGTTGTCGGTGATGTCGTATTCGATCTTGAAGACGCCCGCGGTATTGCGGCCGTCGCTCCAGCCCAGGCCGGGATACGGATTCTTGTTACTGGGCGCCCCGGGAATCGAGGTCAGGTCGTCGCCAAGCTGGAACTGGCGCACGACGTTGTCGATGCGTTCCTTCTGCCAGATCAGGTCCAGGGACGACCGCAGTCGTTCACCGCGATAGTCCAGTGCAACCGAGCCGAGCGCTTCGCGCGTGGATTGGTCCTTGATCGGCGTGTCGCCGTCGCGCAGCATCCCGTTCACGCGGATGCCGAACGCATTGCCATCGCCGAAGCGGCGGCCGACGTCGGCATGCACGCCAAAGACGGAGTCGGACATGACCGAGCCCGTGAGCCGGGTGATGGGCTCATCGGTCGCGCGCTTGGGCACCAGGTTGACCACGCCGCCCACGCTGCCGCCCGGCGTCATGCCGAAAAGCGCCGCGGACGGGCCCTTGATGATCTCCACGCGTTCCAGGGTCTCGACCGGTGCGCGCCAATACGGCGTCAGCCCGAACATGCCGTTGAACGCGAAGTCCGCGGTCGGGACATTGAAGCCGCGGATGGTGAGGTCTTCGTTGATGTTGGAACGCGCGCTGCTCATGCGCACGGACGGATCCATGGTGGCGACGTCGGCCACGGAACGGGCCTGCTCGTTCTCGATGGTCTGCGCGGTATAGCTGGTGACGCTGAACGGCGTGTCCATGACGGACGTGTTGCCCAGGATGCCCATGCGGGCGCCGCCGCCGATCAGGCCGCCAGCGATGGGCGCGGGCGCCTCGCCCAGGGCAATCGGCGCACTGGTCACGGTGACGGTGGGCAAAACGGTGATCGCGGCGGGAGCCGGGGCCTGCGTCTGCGCCGATACCGACGCGGCATAGAGCGCGGCGCTGCCCGCCAATGCCTGCTTCACGGCTAGAGCGACGCCCTTCTGCCTGCCTTGACGGCCTTTCGATGCTTTACCCACAGCCCCACCCCATGCGTTCTTTTATGTAAAACGCGCATGATAAGCATTCTTATTCGACATCGCTACGGGGTTTGTCTGGATGTGGCGCGGGCGCATCAGATGGGGCTCCGGCGCACAGGGACGCCGCAAACATCATCCAAATGGGCTCATCCGTCGCTCGAGGCCGGCGTTTCAAGCTTTTGCCCAGCCGTTCTGGAGAGATCGCCTATGATCCACCCCGTTGTGCCATCCGGGCGCCCGGATGACGTGATGATGTGAATCCCCTTTGCGATGTCACCAAGGCACTTGCGCAAGGGCGTGTTCGACAGGCGCAAGGTATTTAACGGACTGGTAAGAATGAGAGCAATTGCCGCGCTGTTCATGGCTGGCATTCTGGGCGGGTGCGCGTTTCCTGAAGGGCAACGCGTCAACCAGCAGAAAGCGGATTCCGATAACGTTGAGGCCTTTTGCGTCAATGCGTGGGCCGATACCCGGCTCGACCCCCTTCGTTCGAAACTGCCGGTGAAGGCGCCGGACGCGACGTTGGCGCAGTTGGCCGACTCCAGCCTGGCCACGCCGGCACAGCAGCAGGCCATCAGCGATTTCGACCCGGTGATGGCGCAGTGCTTCGAGATGCGCCGCGCGTATCTGAAGGCCTATACGACCGGCGGCGTTGTCGCGATCTTCGACATCCTGCAGGCCGACAGCAAGTCGCTCCGGGCGCAGTTGTGGGCAAGGAAGATCACCTTCGGCGACTACAACACGAAGGCCGCGAAACTGCTGACCGAGTCGCAGAAGACCGTGCAGGCAGAGCTGGACAAGGCCCGGCAGATTGCCGCGCAGCAGCAGGCGCAGCGCGACCAGAACATGATGCTGATGATGCCGTATATGAATCCGCGGCCCACCACCACGGACTGCTACCGGTATGGCAATGCGGTGAGCTGCACCACCCGGTAAGCAGCGTCGGCGTTTCAGCTCCCGGGATTGCGGTCCACGTACACCAGCCCCGCAGCGGCCAGCTTTTCCCGCATGCCGTAGATATCCAGCCCCAGTTCCCCGGCGGCCAAGCGCTTGCGTTTGGCCGTCTCGTTGATCAGCCGCGCATCGCAGGCGTCGGCAACCTGCGCCGCACGCTCGCGCGGTACGATGCACACGCCGTCGTCGTCGGCAATGACGACATCTCCTGGCTGCACGAGCGCTCCCGCGCACACGACCGGGACGTTCACCGACCCGGGCGTCGCCTTGACCGTGCCCTTGGCGGAGATGCACTTCGACCACACGGGAAACTGCATGTCCTTCAGCGCCGCGACATCACGGCAGCCCGCGTCGATGACAAGCCCCTGTACGCCGCGTGCGCGCATCGAGGTGGCAAGCAGTTCTCCGAACATGCCGTCCTCGCTCGACGACGCGCAGGCCACGACGACGATATCGCCCGGCCGGCAGAGTTCGATCGCAACGTGCAGCATCCAGTTGTCGCCCGGCTGCGCCAACACCGTCACGGCGCTGCCTGCGATGGATGCGCCTGCGTACACGGGCCGCAGGTAGGGTTGCAGCAGGCCGGTGCGCTGCTGCGCTTCGTGTGCAGTGGCCACGCCTGCCGACGCCAGACGTGCGATGACGGTGCTGTCGGCGCGGTCGATGTTCCTGACGGCGATGCTCATGCCAGCTCTCCGGTGACTTGCGGGAACACGCGCTGATAGCCTTCGGCGTACTTGATCTTCAGGTTCGAGTTGCGCGAAGCCTGCACGCCGCGCTGCAAGGCAACGCGGGTGTAGTACTCCCACAGGTGTTCCTGCGCGGCCATGGTCTCGAAGGCCCGGCGCTTCTGGTCCCAGACCTCGGAGATATCCAGCAGCACTTCGGGCTTCCACTCGCACTGCTCGGGCTGGTGCGGCTCGAACAGGAACACGGGCGGCGCGCCCAGCACCGCCTGCTCGGGATGGTGCCCGTGCGCCTGCGCAATCACGCGAGCTTCCTGTGCGACGTGCGTGGCAAGCGGATGGTCGAAGTTGTAGGGGTCTTTTTGCGAATGCGTCAGCACGAATTCCGGCTGCAGTTCGCGGTACACGTCCACCAGTTCAAAAAGCGCCTCGTCTGAGACGCGCAGCGGATAGTCGCCGCAGTCCATGAACCGGATATCCGCGCCCAGGATGTCGGCCGCCAGACGTGCTTCGTCGCGGCGGTCGGCCTTCACGCGCTCCAGCGTCATGCCTGGCTGCTTCCACAGCTTGGCGGATTCGCCGCGTTCGCCGAACGACAGGCAGACCACGGTCATTTTCCAGCCGCGTTTGGCGTACAGGGCGATGGCGCCGCCCGCGCGCCAGACGAAATCCGCGGAGTGCGCGCTGACCACCAGCCCGTTCTTTTGCCGTTCCATTTCAGTTCCTCTATGCATGGTTGCCGGCCGGACCCTCGCTGCGGACCCGTACCAGCGCGAGCGCGGTCAATCAGCCTTGATGCCCGCGTCCTTGATGACCTTGGTCCACTTGGTGGTTTCCGCCGCGACGAACTGGCCAAACTGCTTGTCCGTGCCGGGCGTGACAACCGCGCCCATCTCGCCGAAGCGCTGCTTCACGGCAGGGTCCTTCAATGCGGATTGCAGCGCGGCATTCAGCTTTTCCGTGACCTCGGGCGGCAAATCCTTGGGGCCGATCAAGCCCCACCACACCGTGGCCATCGCGCCCGGCAGGCCTTGCGACACCACCGTGGGCACCTCGGGCAGCATGCTTGCCGGCTCATCGTCCAGCACGGCCAGTGCGCGCAGTTTGCCCGCCTTCACGTGCGAGACGACTTCCAGCGGATTGATGGACATGAAGGAAATCCGCTGCCCCAACAGGTCGGTGACCGCAGGCGAGCCCCCTTTGTACGGCACATGCAGCGCCTTCATGCCGCTCTCGCGCTTGAGCAGTTCGCTTGCCAGATGGCCGGAGCTGCCGTTGCCGGCCGACGCGTAGGTCAGCTTGTCGGGATGCGCACGACCATAGTCCGTCAGATCCTTCAAGGTCTTGAACGACGACTCGACCGGCACCACCACGGCCAGCGGTGCATAACCGATGGCGCCCACAGGAGTGAAGTCGTGCGCGGGATCGAAGGTCAGCTTGGAGAACAGCGCGCCATTCGCGGCCAGCGTGTTCGACGCGGTCAGCAGCGTGTAGCCGTCCGCCGGGGCGCGCGCCACGGTGTCCATGCCGATATTGGTGGCCGCGCCAGGTTTGTTTTCGACGATGATCGTCTGCTTCAGCGCATCACCCATTTTTTGGCTGACGAGGCGGGTGACGATGTCCACGCCACCGCCGGCGGCGTACGGCACCACAATACGGATCGGCTTGTCGGGGAAATTGGCCTGCGCGGCAGCCGGCAGCGGCGCCAGCATGGCGGCGATCAATGCGCCCACGCCTGCGGCGGCGGCAAACGTGCGGCGGGACCGGGAGGGCTGAAAAGCCTTCATGGTTGTCTCCTGTGTCGTTATACGTGTTGGTATGGCCGAATGATGCGCGGCGTACACTCATATCGTCCAATACCGTTTCTCAAGACCATCTATTTGCTTTCCAAATCAATATGGATTTCCGCCAACTGCGTTACTTCGTCGCCGTCGCCGAGGAACTGAGCTTCAGCCAGGCCGCGCGCCGGCTGCACGTCAGCCAGCCGCCGCTCAGCCTGCAGATCAAGGCGCTGGAAGAAGAACTCGGGGCGCCGCTCTTGACGCGAACGAGCCGCAGCGTGGAACTGACGCAGGCGGGCGCGCTGTTTCTGGATCAGGCGCGCCGCGCGCTGGCGCATCTGGAACGCGCCGGCGAAGTCGTGCGGCAGTCGGCGCTGGGAGAAACCGGGGAAATCCGCGTGGCGTTCACGGCATCGGTGCCGATGTTCGACGCCTTTCCCCGCATCGTGCATGCCTTTCGCACGGACTTTCCCGGCGTGGGCGTGGACTTGAGCCATCAGTCGACGGGCCAGCAATTGCGTGCGCTGGCGTCCAAGGACATCGACGTGGGGTTTCTGCGGCCATCCATCCTGTTCGTGCCCCCGCCCAACATCGCCACACTGCCGCTGTGGACCGACCGGCTGATGGCCGCCCTCCCGCAATCGCATCCGCTGGCGCGCCGCGACACGCCGCTGTCGATGACGGACCTGGCGGACGAATCCTTCATCCTGTTCCCGCGCGGGCTGGGCTGCGGCCTGTTCGACCACGTGAGCGTACTGGCCAACCGGGCGGGCTTCGCCCCGCAAGTCGGCCAGGAGGCGCGCGAAGGCGCAACCATCATCGGTCTGGTCGCGGCGGGGATGGGCATTTCGATCCTCCCCGATACCTACATGAAAACGGGCATTCCGGGCGTGGCTTATCGCGAGCTTGATACGCCAGACGCCCAAAGCCAGGTCCTGCTGGCGTATCGTTCGGAAGACGGCTCCCCGCTGGTGCAGCGGTTCCGCGAGACCGCTTCGGCCGTGCAGTAGACGGCACGGGCCGCGGATCGCAGTGGTGATTCAAAGGCCTCCGCCATGACCCTCCGCCTCTTCGCGCTCACCCTTTTCGCCATGCTGGCCTTTGCCGGCAATTCCCTGCTTTGCCGCCTCGCGCTCAAACAGACGACGATCGATCCCGCCACCTTCGTCGCCATCCGCGTTGTGTCGGGTGCGCTGATGCTATGGCTGGTGCTGGCACTTCGCCGGCAGTCCGAGCGTCTGGAAGGGTCCTGGGCGGGCGCGTTGGCGCTGCTGGCGTACGCACTGGCGTTCTCCTTTGCGTACACGCATATTCCCGCCGGCACGGGCGCGCTGCTGCTGTTTGGGGCGATCCAGATCAGCATGATCCTGTACGGCCTGGCGATTGGCGAACGATTGGCGCCGCTGCAATGCGTTGGCATGGCGTTGGCGATTGCCGGGCTTGTCGCATTGATGCTGCCCGGTACGGACGCGCCGCCCATGATCTACGGATTTCTGATGATTCTTTCCGGCGTGGCGTGGAGCATTTATTCGCTGCTGGGACGGGGCGCACGAAATCCGGTGGCGGCAACAGCGGGGAATTTCATCCGTGCGGCGCCGGTTGCGCTGGCGTTGTTGCTTGCGCAGTTCGTCATGTCGCACGTTCGGCTCGACGCCGCGGGCGCCGCCTATGCCGTGGCGTCGGGCGCGGTGACGTCGGGCCTGGGGTACATCCTCTGGTACGCCGCGCTGAAACAGTTGAACGTGACGCGCGCCGCCACCGTGCAACTCAGTGTCCCGGTGCTGGCGGCGTTGGGCGGAACGCTGTTTCTGGATGAGCCGCTGACGGCTTTGCTAGTGGCCGCGTCCGCGCTCGTGCTGGCGGGCGTGTCGCTGGTGATTCTCAACAAGCGCGTGGCTTGAATCGCCTTGCCCGTCGACATGAAAGGCGGACCGCCGCGGCCATCAACGGCCCGCATTGCAGTCCGCCCTTCCCCGTGCAAGGCTACCAGCGATACCCGACGTTCAGCATGCCGCCGTAGCCACGCTGACCGCCGTTACCGGCTTGGCCGAACAGTTCTCCGGTGACCTGCAGCGACTCCCGCACATTGCCTGTCACGCCCATTCGCAGTTCCGCCGCGTCGCGCATCGGCGTTGCGTGGAAGGTCGATGCGCCCACGTTGGCCTTCGCGGTGCCCGAGTTGTGCAGCCAATTTGCTTCGACGTAAGGCCGCACCGGGGTGGCGGCGTCGTTGCCAAGCGGGTACGCCCGGACACCCACGCGCGACGTGACTGAACTGGCGGGCGAGTTTTTCAGGGTCATGCTGGGCAGGTCGGCGTCCTGGGCGGTGTAACGCGTGTAGGCCAGTTGTGCCTGCGGCACCACCACCATCGAACTCAATGCCGAGTCGGCGGCGAAGGGCTTGAGGGCGTATCCGGCTTCCACCGACGCGGTCCAGGTGTTCGAACGGTATCGGGCCGAGCCCAGTTCACTATTGATCTGGTTAGAGTAGCGGCCGAACTGCAACCATGAATCGGCATAGGCGCCCAGTCGGGTCGCGTCGTCGGCGTAGGCGGTGGCATAGATGCCCACGGAATACCCCGTGACCTTGCCGCGGGCATCGACACGCGTCGACATGCCAGTGCCCGGATGGATGAGTTGGGACGTGGCGTGTGTCCGCGCATCGCCCGCGCCCGCCATGACGCCTGCCTTGAGGACGCCTTGATGACCCAGGCGCGTGCTCAACAGGTCGGCGCCCATCTGCAGCATGGCGGTGTCGGTGTCGATGCTTACCTGGCCTTGCTGAAGTTTCATGCCGGTGTGCCGCGCGCCCTCGGTACGTGCCCACAACTGGCGGGATGCACCGACGGGTGTTACTTGGCCCGCCGACGATTGCGCCACGGTCCGATCCGCCAGGCGATGTACGAACATCCGTGTCGCCGCGAACTGGTTGCCGATATGCACGCCGTTCTCCGGTGAGACGTTCTTCATATTGCCCGCGCCAGACCCGGGGGAACCACCACCGCTGCCGGGAGGCGATTCCGTACCGCTCCCGGGAGGCGTCTCAGTGCCGCTGCCAGGAGGCGTCTCGGTGCCGCTGCCCGGCGGCGTTTCGGTTCCGCTACCAGGAGGCGTCTCAGTGCCGCTGCCCGGCGGCGTTTCCGTACCGCTGCCCGGCGGCGTTTCGGTTCCGCTGCCAGGAGGCGTCTCAGTACCGCTGCCAGGAGGCGTCTCAGTACCGCTGCCCGGCGGCGTTTCGGTACCGCTGCCGGGAGGCGTCTCAACGCCACTTCCCGGCGACGTCGTGGAGGTCAAATACCAATCGGACGCAACGCCGCCCGTCCCACCCTGCACCAGAAAATAGTCGTAGCCGTTCATAGCCAGGCTATTGGTCGTGTCCCGGAAGCCAGTCGAGTCCGCGTCCAGATGAAAGGCATCACCTGCAATCGTTGCGCCGTTGACGGCCTGCACAAGCCGGATGCCTTGAGTAGTCAACGCGCCTGCGCCGCCGGCGTTCAAGATACGCAGACCGGTGGCTCCCGTCACGGCCCCGCCGTCCACGACGAGCCGGTCGGTCAGGGACGTATCGTCACCCAAATGGGTGTTCATGACCAAGGTGCCGCCGCCGATGTAGTCGGAGACGGTAAGCGTCTTGAATCCAGATTGCGCATCGGGAGACACGAACCGCACGACGCCCGCGTTGGTCAGAGTCTTCACGGCGGAATCGCCGCGCATGTTCCAGACGCTGCTGCCGTCTATCGAGACACTGTCGACCGAACCCTGCCCCGCGCGCACCGCGCCGGTCCACTCACTGCTGCTCGCCAGACCGATGTCGACGCGGCCGCTGTCGGAAGTCAGCACGTCGCCCGTCAGGAGCGCGTCCGTGGCGTTCAGGGTGACGCGTTGCGTCTGGTACGGTTGCCCGGGGATGATTCCCGCGTTGGGAGTCGCCTGCGTTCTAAGCAGGATGCCGCTGGCGTCGTCGCCCCCGGCTCGGGCCACCACGGTCGCGTTCTGAACGGTGATGTCGTGATCTCCACCCCTGACGAGAAACCCCACACCATCGTGGGTCTGAAGGTCGCTGCCGTTCGACAGCACGAGCGAGTTGGCGCCCTGCGGCTCGTAGCGCACGCTCTGCACGCCGTTTGCGTTTTGACCCGTCATCATGACTTGCGTGTCGCTCAGCGAAACAGCCGTGTCGCCGGCGCCAATGCTTCCAAGCAACTGCACGCCGGTCGCGTTTGTGGACTGGCCATTCAATTGGGAATGGACAGCGTCGATGCGCGCCCCGTCGGTGGCCCGGAGCGCCATTCCCCCTGTGCCGGACACGTCCACCGTGACGCCATCCAGCGAAACGTGGGCACCGCGTTGGGCGGCGCTCGCCCCTACCGCATTGGTGGCTTCGGCCAGCACATGCGTGCTGACGGCGGCAATCGTCGATGGCGCCGTGTCATCCTCCGAAAGCGCATACAGGCCGGCTTGTCCTGCACGCAGCGTGCCCCCTTGAACCTGCGCCGATCCGTTGACAGTGCGAACCCCGAACCGGCTGGCGTGAATATCCACGTCCTTAGCGTTGATCACATGGTTGGCCCGCGCGACGACACCGTCAGTGACTGCGACGGCCTCGCTACCAATCGTCACGTTATCGAGTAACGCGGTGGATGCCACGTTGCCCAACAAGTACACCCCAATGAAGACGCTGTTGGGCCCTGCCAAGACCGTGTCGAAGATGTCCAGGGTTGCACCGTCAGATGCGGTAATGGCGCCCTCGATGACGCTTCCCTTCACGGTCGCCACGGAGTTGCCTGACACATGCAGAGACGAGGCACCGCCCTGTACGATTCCTGCCTTGGTGTGGCTATTGGTCATCGAGAAGTCAGCGTCCTGCACCGAGATGAGCGCGGTCCTTGCGGCGCCAACTTCGTCCACGCTGGAAAAAATGACATCTTTAAACTGGACGTTCGCGCCCGATTGCGCGCGCACCACATAGCTTTCGATCCCATTGCGAGCCACGCTGGTGATCTCAAGATTCTTTGCGATGAGGCGCCCTCCGCTCACATGCGTCGTCGCTTCGAACCCGCCTGACCCGGACACGCTTGTGCCGTTCAGCTCGATGCGGCCGCCATCCACCGCGCGAACCGTGGTTGCCATCGAGGAGAGCTGGGAGTTGGTCGCGCTCGCCAGACTACTGGCCCCGGACGCGGACAATGCGGCGCCGTCTTGCGTATGAACCGAACTATCCGTGAGCGTGATCATCCCGCCGCCCTGGGCGTGCGCACCCCGGCCGTCGGCTTCTCCGATCAGCGTGACGCCATTTGCCTCCACGCTATTGCCCGGTCCGTTGACGCGGATTGCCTCTCCGGTGCTGACCGTGGCGCTCCAGCCGGGAAACAACAACAATGACGTGTTGCCCAACGGGTCATCGACAACGATGGGCGCTGTCGGCGCCGCCGACGCCATCAAGGGAAAGGCCGGGATCGTAGCGGCGAGAATCGCCGCGACAATCGGGGAAAGGGGGAAGTGCATTGCGAGCTCCGTAAACCGTGCGCGGCTTTGGAGATGCGAACAGCCAGATGCTGGCCAATTGCAGCACCGCACAACCGCCACGGAAAAAAGCGACCATTCTCTTGACGCTACGCAACCTCGCCCATCGAACAATTTCTAAAACTCGGTCCCCCCCTTGCAAAAATGCAGTAGCACGCAACAATTCGGACCAATACCGCAACAATGCGCAAAAAAAAGGGATTGCCACGCGAGGCAATCCCAAAAAAAACGGGCCGCTCCGGCAAGCAGCCCGCAAACCCAGTCCCGCACCGGGACGGATACTCAATTCAAACCATCACACGCTGTCCAGTGCAGACCGGTCCACGCTTGCTGCCGCGGACGCCGCGTCCTTCATCTCTTCGATGAAGACCGGCGCGCACAGCCCGGCAACAACCGCCGCAAGGTCCGGATCGATGTCGTCATAGGCATGGCGCCCAGCCAGCATGTTCAGCGAGCCGATCACACGCCCTTCATGCCGCACTGGAATGTTGAACGCCGATTGCAGCCCGCGTTCGATCAGCATCGGCGCCTCGGAGAACACGGTGCGCACATCGTCTTCATTGCTGGCGACATACAGCCGCCCTTCTTCCAGCACCAGCCGCGACCAAGGACCGTTTCCCGTGGCTTTGAAGCCGCCGAGCGGGCTGATCGATTCGTCCGACGTATGCAGACGCTTCATCAGCCGGTGGTCCTGCAGGTACAGCAACGCGGTGAACAGCTTGTGGCCAAAGCAGGCGTGAAGCAGGTTGGAGATCACGCTCCACTGCGCCTGCCGGTCCGCAGCCAGCGCCAGATCGCGCGCGTGCCCGGCCAGCGGCCGGAATGCGGAGGCCTTCGTCATGCGTTGATCTCCTCGAGCACGACGCCACGCGTGTTCTTGCCGTAGAACAGGATGCCCAGGCCGCCGACCAGCAGAATGGCGGTCATCATCGCGAACACGCCGGCAAAACCCAGGACCGGGTACGCGACGCCGACGATGGTCGGCGATGCGATGGAGCCGATGCGGGCAAAGGCCGAGGCCGCGCCCATGCCGGTCGCACGGATCGACGTGGGATAGATCTCGGCGGTGTACGTGTACTGGCCGGCGATCACGCCATTCATGCCGAAGGACAGCAGCATGCTCAGCATGATGATCTGTTGTTCGCCGCTGGCCAGCGCCAGGCCCAGCGCGGACAGGCACGACAGCAGCATGTAGGCCAGGATGGTGTACTTGCGGCCGATCTTGTCGTTGAAATACGCGGCCGAGAAATAGCCGGGGATCTGCGACAGGTAGATCAGGATGGTGTACGAAAAGCTCTTGGTGATGGTGAAACCGCGCTCGACCAGCAAGCTGGGAATCCACACCAGGAAGGCGTAGTAGCAGAACAGCACCGTGATCCAGAACACCCACACCAGCACGGTCGTGCCCAGGTATTCCTGCGAGAACAGCTGCGCCAGCTTGGCCATCGCGGTCTGCTGCGGCGCGCTAGTGGCCGCGGCTTTGCGCGTGGCCACGGGCGTGGGCAGCGGGCGGCCGGTGCTTTTCAAGACTTTGGCTTCGATGGCTTCGCAGATGCGATTGGCCTCAGCGGTCTGGCCGGTGTGTTCAAGCCAGCGCGGCGATTCGAACAGCGACTTGCGCCACCACAGCAGGAACACGACAGGCACGGAGGCGATGATCATGATCCAGCGCCAGCCGTCGTCGCTCATCGGCACGATGAAGTAGCCCAAGAGCGCCGACATCACGAAACCAAACGAGAAGAAGCCTGCCAGCGCGCCGGTGAAGCGGCCGCGATACTTACTGCTGACGAATTCGGCCAGGTACGGCGCGATGATGGCGCCTTCAGCGCCCATGCCGATGCCGGCAATCATGCGCAGGATGTAGAACTCGTGATAGTTGCGGGCAAAGGCGTTGAAGAACGTGGCGACGCAGAACAGCAGCAGCGCCCACATCATGATCTTCTTGCGGCCGTAGCGGTCGCCCAGGATGCCGGAGAACAGCGCCCCGACCAGGAAGCCGACATAGGTGCTGCTGGCGATCCAGCCGATCTGGCCGGTGGTCAGGCCCCACTGCGTGCGCAGCGAGGGAATGATGAAGGCGATGATGCCGGCGTCCAGCGCTTCGAAGGCGAGCCCGAGGCCGCCGATCATCAGCAGCCGGAAATGAAAGCTGCTGAAGGGCAACCGCTCCAGGCGGTCGGATACGGAAAACATGATGGGGGAAATTCCGGAGTAAAGAAGAGGGGAACGAAGCGGGCGAACGTCAGCAGGCGTTCTTGTGCAGCAGGCCGCGGTTCATGATGAGCTTGATCGAGTCTGGCTTGGTCAGCAGTTCGATGTCGTCCAGCGGATTGCCGTCGATCAGCAGCAGGTCGGCGTAGGCGCCTTCGCAGACTTCGCCCAGCAGGCCTTCCTGGTTCAGGATCTCGGCGCCGATCAGCGTGGCTTGCTGGATGACCTTGGCGTTGCCCAGCACGCGGCTGCGCAGCACAAGTTCATCGGACTGCATGTAGTGGGTTTCGCCCAGCAGGTCGCTGCCGTAGCCCATCTTCACGCCCACTTCGTCCAGGATCTCCAGCGCGGTCAGGCCTTGCGTGCGCACGGTGGCGATCTTCTTGACCGAGTCCAGCGGCAGGCCATAGCGCTCGCCGTCATTGGCCAGGCCTTCGTAGGTGATCAGCGTGGGCACCATGTAGGCGCCGTGTTCCTTCATGACCTCGGCCGCCTCGCGGTCGACGAGGTTGCCGTGCTCGATGGTGCGCACGCCGCAGCGCACGGCACGCGTGATGGCGCGCGGGGTGTAGGCGTGGGCCATCACGTAGGTGTTGGCGTTGCTGGCCTCTTCCACAATGGCGATCAGCTCGGCTTCGGAGAAGCCCAGGTTCTGGATGGGATCGTTGGGCGAAGCCACGCCGCCGGACGCCATGACCTTGATCTGCGTGGCGCCCTTGAGGATTTCCTCGCGTACGGCCAGGCGGCAGTTGTCGACGCCGTCGACCACGCGGCCGATGTTGCCGATCTTGACCGAGCACGGGCAGGGATCCAGTTCGTCGTTACGCTGGCGGAAGTCGCCGTGGCCGCCGGTCTGCGACAGGGCCTTGCCCGAGCAGAAGAGACGCGGGCCATCGATGGTGCCGTCCAGCACGGCCTGCGCCAGCGCCCAGTCCGCGCCGCCGGCGTCACGCACCGAGGTGAAGCCGCGGTCCAGCATGCCCTGCATGATGGGCAGCGCGCGCAGCAGCGCCAGCGCGTTGGGCAGGGCCGCGACGCGGCCCAGGTTGAACGACGATGCCACCACGTGCACGTGGCAGTCGATCATGCCGGGCATCAAGGTCATGCCCTTGGCATCCACCACCTGCGCATCGGCCGGCGCCGTTGCGTCGGCGGCGATGCGGGTGATGACCCCATCCTCGACCAGCACGGTCGAGGCGGCTTCGAGGGCCAAGGTTCGGGTATTGAGGATCCTGCAATTCTTGATGACAACCGGATTCATAAATCGACCACGTAAACAGTTCAAAACGCCGGGAAATCGCGGCATGCCGAACTCTACCGGTACAATTCCGGGGTCCGATACCGGGTCTCCCCCTATGCGTTCGACACAAATTTGAAGAGCCTTATGAGCTTTACTCATACCCCCCTATGAGACGCCGCTGCCCCACCCTGTCCGAATTGAACGCGTTTTCCGCGGCCGCACGGCATCTGTCTTTCTCGAAGGCGGGCAAGGAACTGTTCGTCACGCAAAGCGCCATCAGCCGGCATATCGCCACGCTGGAAAGCTATCTGGGCCACGCGCTGTTCATTCGGGGTACGAACGGGTTGCAGCTGACGCGCATGGGCGCCACGTATCTCAGCTTGATCCGGCCGGCGTTGCATACGCTGGAAAGCGCCACGTCGCAGGTCATGGCGACGCAGCAGTCCGCAAAATCCCTGAACGTCTCGGCCGCGCCCACCTTTGCGGCGCAATGGCTGTTTCCGCGATTGAAGACGTTTCGCGAGGTCAACCCGGACATCTCCATCAATTTCGTGCGTTACAGCGTCGCGGATTACAAAAGCACCGAGCTGGATTTCGATGCCTCCATTCAGTATGGATACGGCGACTGGCACGACGGCGCCGCCAAGTACCTGACTGGACGCGAAACCCGCCTGGTGTGCTCGCGGGAATACCTGGACCAGCATCCGATCAGCAGCCTGGAAGACATCAAGCAGTGCACGCTGCTGCAGCACATCGAGATTCCGCTGTCCTGGGAATACTGGTTTTCGACGTACCTGGGCGATTATGACCGCGCCCGTTTTGGCCCCGGCTTCAATCTGTTTTCGATGATTATCCAGGCCGCGTCGTCCGGCTTTGGCGTGGCGCTGATGCCGCACTGCCTGATCGAAAAGGAATTGGCCACCGGGCAACTGGTGGACATTTTCGATCGCACCTTTGAAAGCCCGCTTGGCTATTATCTTTGCGCGCCGAACTGGCGCAGCAACATGGAAAGCTACGAGCGGCTGAGCCAGTGGCTGGCGCACGAGTGTTTTCATGGCGAGCACGGCGGGGAGGCCTCGACCGCCATGCCCGCTCACGCGCGGCCCGCTGCGGGAAAGCCGGCCCCCGGGCGGACGGCCCCTGTACCGCCCGGCGAGTCCGACTGCCCGTATTGCGGGGCGGCTGCCTAGTCACCGGGGGTCAACGCCCGCGCCCACGGCTTATCCCAGCTTCGCGCAGGCGCGCTTGATGCGCGCGCAACCCTCTTCCAACTGTTCCATCGACGCCGCGTACGAGATCCGGAAGAACGGGGACACGCCGTACGCCGCGCCTTGCAGCACCGCCAGGTTCTCCTCGTCCAGCAGGTACATGATGAAGTCCTCGTCGGTCTTTAGCTGCCTGCCCGCGGGCGTCGTCCTGCCCAGCAACCCTTCGCACGACGGAAACACGTAGAACGCGCCTTCCGGCACATGGCAGTCGATGCCATCGATGCGGTTCAGGCTGGCCACGATCATGTCGCGGCGCGCTTGGAAGATGCGGGTTCGTTCGGCCATGAAATCCTGCGGCCCCGACAACGCTTCCTGCGCGGCCGCCTGGCTGATCGAAGAGGGATTGGATGTGCTCTGCGACTGCAGCTTGGTCATCGCTTTGATCAGGTCGGCCGGCGCCGCCCCGTAACCGATGCGCCAGCCGGTCATCGCATAGGCCTTGGACACGCCGTTGATGGTCAGCGTGCGCGCCTTGAGGTCGGAGGCCGCCTGCGCCATGGTGGCGAACTGCCGGCCGTCATACAGGATGTGCTCGTAGATGTCGTCGGTCATCAGCCAGACGTGCGGATGGCGTCGCAGCACTTCGGCCAGCGCCAGCAGCTCTTCGCGCGAATACGCCGCGCCGCTCGGGTTGTTGGGCCCGTTCAGGATCACCCAGCGCGTGCGCGGCGTGATCGCCTTGTCCAGGTCGGCAGGCTGCAGCTTGAACCCCTTCGCGGGCGGGCAGGCCACGAAGACCGGCGTGCCGCCCGCAAGCAGCACGATATCGGGGTACGACACCCAGTACGGCGTGGGTACGATGACCTCGTCGCCCTCTTCGACGGTGGCGAGCAGCGCGTTGAAGATGATCTGCTTGCCGCCGTTGCCGACAATGATTTCGCCGGTGGCGTAGTCCAGGCCATTGTCGCGGCGGAACTTCTCGCGGATCGCGGCTTTCAGTTCAGGCGTGCCGCCCACGTCGGTGTACTTGGTGCGCGACTGCGCCATCGCGCGCACGACGGCCTGCGTGACGTTGTCGGGCGTATCGAAGTCAGGCTCGCCGGCCGTCAGCGCGACGATGTCGCGGCCGGTGGCGCGCAGCTCGCGGGCGCGCTGGCCCGCCATGGAACTGGGCGAAGGTTTGATGCGCTGGATGCGCGCGGCGGTCTGGATCATGAAGGGTCCTGGATGTTGGGGGGTCGCAAGCGGTGGACTGCGAACGGAATCAGGCGGGCGTCACTGCCGCCATTGCCGCAGATGATCAAGAAATATCCGGTCGACGCGCGCCTCGTTGCCATCCGAGTGGCCCGCCGAATGCGGCGTGGCGAAGACATTCGGAAGCGTCCATAAGGGCGACTCGGCATCCAGCGGTTCGTGTTCGAACACGTCCAGATAGGCGCCGGCCAGCGTCTTGGCGCGCAGGGCTTCGATCAGATCGGCTTCAGCCACGATCTCGCCGCGCGCCACGTTGACCAGACGCGCGTGCGGCGCCATGGCGGCGAGCACACGGGCGCTTACCAGACCGCGTGTGCGATCGCTCAAGGGGCAGGCCAGCACCAGCCAGTCGGCGCGGCCGGCAATGCGCGCCAGGTCCTCGAAGGCATAGGTCTCGACGCCATCGGCGGACGGCGTGGCCGCGCTGCGCACGGCGATGACGTTCAGGCCCAGCATCCGCAGATACCCGGCAAGTGTCTGGCCGATCGGCCCCCAGCCCACGATCACGGCGGTCTGGCCGGCCAGGTCGCGCGGCAGCAGCCCCCCGATCAGCGGCGTCCAGGTCCGCGCGCGCTGGGCGTCGAACAGACGCGGAAACTCGCGCGCCAACGACAGGATCGCGGCCAGCGCGGTCTGGGCCACCACCTGCGCGTTGGCGCCGGTCGAGGTGGTGACGCGCACGCCGCGCGACGTCAATTCCCCAAAGATCGGCCGGTCGGCGCCTGCCGAATGCACGTGCACCCAGGCCAGCTTGGGCGACCGGCGCAGCGTGACGTAGAAAGCCTCAAGGGGTTCCAGGACGCGATGCTTCGTCGACAGGCCGGTCACGTCGCGCGAGATGAACGCGACGTCCACGTCCACCGGCTCTTTGCCGTGCGTCTGCGCCGCAACGACGGGTTCGAACGGGCGGCCTTCCAAGGCCTGGGCAACGGCGTCGCCGATCCGGTCCCGGGTCGATGCGGACATGAGGATGCGCAAGGGGTGTTGTGTGCTCATGTGGGCGGTCTCAGGTTCGGAACGACGGATCCATGCGGTACAGCTTGCGTAGCAACGCGGGCCACTCCATGACGCCATATGGGCGCCGCGTGCCGGGCTGATAGTTGTTCCAGGTCTCCTGCAGCACCGGTTCGGCCACGCGAGCCAGCGGCGAGTTGGCGGCCATCGCCGCAAGCTGCGTGCGGCAGGCCAGTTCCAGCCGGTGCATCCAATTGAAGGCTTCGCCCACGCTGTTGCCCACCGTCAGCGCGCCATGGTTACGCAGGATGAGCGCTTCGCCGCCGCCCAGGTCGGCGGTCAGGGATTCCTGTTCGGCCAGGTCCAGAACGACGCCCTGGTAGTCGTGGTAGCCGATCTTCAGAAAACGCATGGCGGTCTGGGTGAGCGGCAAAAGGCCGCACTCCAGCGCCGACACCGCCATCGACGCCCAACTATGGGTGTGGATCACGCACGCCACCTCGGGTCGCGCGGCATGGATCGCGCTATGAATCACGTAGCCGGCCTTGTTCACGCCGTAGCCTAGCGTGCCGAAATCGGGTTTGGACAGCACCGCGCCGGCATGGTCCACCTTGATCAGGCTGGACGCGGTGATTTCTTCGTACATCATGCCGTAGGCGTTGATCAGGAACGCGCCGTCTTCCCCAGGCACCCGCGCCGAGATGTGGTTGGCCATCATGTCGGACATGCCATACAGGTGCACCAGCCGATAGCAGGCGGCCAGGTCGACCCGCGCCTGCCACTCCGCGTCGGAACACCGGTCCCGCATCGATTCGATCTGCAATACGCCCGCCGTGTTCATTTCACTTCGCTCCCTGTTTCGTGCCGTGACGACGGCGCAACGCGCCAGGTCGACAGAAATTCTAGAGCGCGGTTTTCTTCACTACAAATTGTTGGTTTTTGCTTATTATTCGGTTTCACCAATATATCGATCGGTGCGGAGCATGACGACCAAACGCAGCATCACCCTGCGGCACTTCCGCAGCTTCGTGGCAGTGGCCAACACGGGTTCGTTCACCGTGGCCGCGTCGCAACTGTTCCTTACGCAGTCATCGCTGACAGCGACGATTCAGCAGTTCGAGGACGCAGTGGGGGTCAAGCTGTTCGACCGCAGCACGCGGCGCGTGGCGATGACGCCAGAGGCCGCTCGCTTCAAGGCCGAGGCCGAACGCATCCTCAGCCAGTTCGACGGCGCGCTGAGCGACCTGGAAGCCCTGTCGCAAGGCCGTCAGGGGCATGTGCGTATCGCGGTGGTGGCGTCGGTCACCAACTATTTCCTCGGCGACGCCATCGCGGCGTTCCGGCAGGCCTATCCCAAGATCACGTTCTCGCTGCACGATGCCGGCTCGGAACAGGTGGAAAAGATGATCGCCAACGGCGACATCGATTTTGCGATTTCGACCTCGCACCATGGCTTTGACGAGCTGGTCTACACGCCACTGTTCGAGGACCGCTACGGCGTGATCTGCGCGGCGTCGTATCCGTACGCGCAAGGCGCCCGGCCGCTGAAGTGGGCAGACCTGGACCCGGCCGAGTACGTCGGTTTCACTGAAGACACGGGCATCGGCGCATTCCTGCGCGCACACGCGGGCAAGCCGGGATTTTTCGAGCAGCAGCATGACGAGGTGTCGCGCACCTCGTCATTGCACGCCATCCTGCGCGGCGGCGGCCGCTATTCGATCCTGCCGGCGCTGGCGGCCAGCTCCATCGCGCCGCCGCAGATGCGCGGGTGCGAACCGGGGACGTTCGTGTTTCGGGAATTGAGTTCGCCCCGGTTATCGCGCGAGGTCTGTTTGATCACGCGCCGATTGCGGTCGCTGTCGGCGAGTTCCGAGCTGTTCCTGCAGTACATGCGGGACGTGATCAACGAAAAGCCCGTTCCGGCGGGGGTAAAGGTGTCGGGAAAAAGGACCAGGAAGACCGCGTCTGCTGGTGTCTGACACCGGAAACAGTCCTACGAAATCCACCACCGGTGTCTGACTCCTTGTGCACGGGTGGTGGACACCCAAAGCCGGTGGCTACTGCGCGGCGATCTTCGCTTCCTTCACCAGCTTGCCCCATTTGGCGCGCTCGGCTTCGATGTGCGCGCTGAAGTCCTGGGGCGAGCCGCCCGTGGCCTGCGCGCCCAATTCGGTGAGCTTCTTGCGCACGCCCTCGTCGGCCAGGATCGCGTTGACTTCCTTGTTGAGCCGGTCCACCACGGACTGCGGCGTGCCGGCGGGCACGACCACGCCGGTCCAGGACAAGGACTCGTACCCTTTCAGGCCCGCCTCGGTCAGCGGCGGCACGCCCGGCAAGACCGACAGCGGCTTGGTGCTGGTCACGGCCAGCGCCTTGACCTTGCCGGATTGCGCCAGCGGCACGGCCGACGGGGCATTGTCGAAGATCATGTTGATCTGGCCGCCCACCAGATCCACCAGCGCCTGGCCGCTGCCCTTGTAGGGCACGTGCATCAGGTCGACGCCCGCCATGTTCTTGAACAGTTCGCCGGACAGGTGGGTGGAGCTGCCCGCGCCCGACGACGCGAAGGAATACTTGCCGGGGTTGGCCTTGGCCAGCTTGATCAGGTCGTCCACGCTGGACACCGGCAGGTCGTTGTTCACGATCAGCACATTGCTGATGGACGCGGTGTACGCCACCGGCTTGAGGTCCCGGTCGGCTTTGTAGCCCGGGTTGCTGTACAGGAACTCGTTGATGGCCAGGATGCCCGTCGTGCCAAAAAGCAGTGTCTGGCCATCGGGTGCGGACTTGGCCACCATGGCCGCGCCGATGTTGCCGCCCGCACCGGAGCGGTTTTCAACCACCACCGGCTGCTTGAGCGCCACCGCCAGCCGCTCGGCCAGCAGCCGTCCGATCACGTCGGTCGACCCGCCCGGCGCGAACGGAACAACCAGCGTGACCGGGCCTTTCGGATAGGCGGGCTCAGCGGCTGACGCCGTGGCCGCGCAAGACATGACGGCCAGCGCCGCGCCGGCCAGTTTCCACTTTTTCATTTTTTCCCCTTGATTCTCGTGTTGCCGGTGAAGCAACCCTGCCGATCATAGGGAGCGCAATCCTGCGCCACAAATGAGAAATTCCAGTGGATTAATCGGAGCAACCAATATATTCGGGAATGCCCGGATGCTCAGGTCCGTTGTGTAGCGGCGCCCCGCAGCAGCTTGCCCGGCAACTCGCCCGTCGCCTGGCCGTGCGCGAAGATAGGCAGGCCATTGACCAGCGTGGCCGCGTAGCCATCGGCACGCTGCACCAGCCTGCGCCCGCCCCCAGGCAGGTCGAACACCATTTCCGGGCAATGCACCTTCAGCGCATCCGGGTCGATGACGTTGATGTCGGCCTTGAATCCCGGCTGCAACAGCCCGCGATCGTGCAACCCGTACACCAGCGCAGTGTCGCGCGTCTGCCGCCGTACCACGTGTTCAAGCGGCAGGAGCGGACCTCGGCGGCGGTCTCGGGTCCAGTGGCTGAGCATGAAGGTCGGCATGCTGACATCGCAGATGTAGCCGCAATGCGCGCCGCCGTCGGACAGGCTGTTCACCGTGTTGGCGTGCTGCATCAGCTGGTGCAGGTGATCGAGGTTTTCGTATGAGTAGTTGAAGGACGGATAGTAGAGAATCGCCCGGCCCTCGTTCTCCAGCATCAGGTCGTACACCAGTTCCAACGGCGGGCGCCCGGTGCGCGCCGCCATGGCCGCGACGCTGTCTTCGGGCAGCGGCTCGTAATCGGGATCCTGGCCCAGCCGGTAGATTTTGTGAAAGCTGCTGAACAAGGTCTCGGCCCGGCGGTCCAGCAGGCCGCGCTGCTCGCTCATGATTTTCTGGCGCACCTGCGGATCGCGCAGCTGCGCGAGCTTTTCCGGCAGGGGCAGCGCGTGCAGCGCCTGATAGGTCGGATGGGCGATGAAGGGATGCAACGAGCTCTGCCAGGAGAACAGGATGCCCAGCGGCCGGCCGCTGATGCCCGCCATGAGCGGCACGCCTTCATCGCGCGCCTTGTCCAGCGTGCGCACGATCTGCTTCCAGACGTCCGGCGCGCCGTCAGTCTGCTGCAGGTTGAACAGCACCGGCAGACGATTGTGGCGGGCAAGCTGTTCCAGCCAGGGGATCTCGCCCTCCATCGCGGGATGGTTGGCCGTCATCTGGAACACGCCGTGGCCGACCTCGCCCATAACGGATCCCAGCGCGCTGATTTCTTCGCCGGTGGCGAACGTGCCGGGGGGATACTTGCGCTCGTCGTACTTGTGCAGGAAGGTCCGCGATGTCGAGAAGCCGACCGCGCCCGCCTGCAATGCGGCGCGCACGACCTCGCGCATGGCCAGCAGATCGGCGGGCGAGGCCTCATCGTGATGAATGGCGCGATCGCCCATCACGTACGCGCGCACCGCGCTATGCGGAATCTGCGCCCCGATGTCCAGCGCCTTCGGCCGCCGATCCAGCGCATCCAGGTACTCGGGGAAGGTTTCCCAATCCCATTCGATGCCTTCCGACAGCACCGAGCCCGGAATGTCCTCGACGCCCTCCATCACCTTGATCAGCCATTCGCGCCGGTCGGGCTTCACCGGCGCAAAGCCCACCCCGCAGTTGCCCATGATGGCGGTGGTGACGCCATGCCATGTCGACGGGCTGAGGTACGGGTCCCATGTCGCCTGGCCGTCGTAATGGGTGTGGATGTCGACCCAGCCCGGCGTCACCAGCGCGCCCGCCGCGTCGATCTCTCGCCGCGCGGCGCCCGCCTTGCCGCCGGCCTGTACGATCCTGCCGCCGTCGATGGCAAGGTCGCCCACCTGGGCGCTGGCGCCCGAACCGTCGACCAGCGTGCCGCCGCGTATCACTACATCGTGCATTGTCGTCTCCTGGGACCCACGGGCCCGTCTGCCTTATTCCAATACCAGTCCGATCCGGCGGATCACGTCGCCCCACCGTGCGCTGTCGCGCTGCACGATGGCCGAGAACTCCTTCGGCCCGGCGCCGCTGACCTCGTTGCCTTGCGACAGGATGGTCTGGGTGATTTCCGGGGTTTCCAGCGCCGCGCGAAACACCTGGGCCACGCGCTCGGCCAGGGCGGGCGGCATGTCGCCCGGACCGAAGATGCCTTGCCAGCCCACGATGTTCAGGCCCTCGATCCCCTGCTCTTCCAGCGTCGGCAGTTCGGGCAGCACGCTCAGGCGCCGGTCCGTCGCCGGCCCCAGCAGCTTGACCTTGCCCGCGCGGGCGTTCTCGACCGCCGTGGCGGTGCCGTCGAAGTAGACCTGCACGTCACCCGCCAAGAGCGCACGGCTGGCGTCGGCGGTGCCCTTGTAAGGCACGTGGACGATGTCGGTGCCCGTCTTCATCTTGAGAATCTCGCCATTCAGGTGCGAGGTCGATCCGGCGCTGTACGAGGCGTAGTTCAGTTTTCCGGGGTTCGCTTTGGCGTAGGCAATCAGCTCGGCGGTTGTGGAGAACGGCGCGTTGTTGTTGGCGACCAGCACGGTGGCCGACCTGACCGCCTGCAGGACCGGTGTGAAGTCCTTGACCGGGTCGTACGGCAGCTTTTTGTAGAGATGCGGATTCTGCGTGTGCGTGACCACGATGGTGTACAGCAGCGTATAGCCGTCCGGCTTGGCGCGCGCCACGTCCTGCGCTCCGATCATCGTGCCCGCACCCGGCTTGTTGTCGATGATGACTGAAGCGCCGGTCTGCTGCGACACCTTGGCCGCCAGCATGCGCGCCAGCGAATCCGACCCTGACCCCGCCGGAAACGGCACGACCATGCGTATCGGCTTGCCCGAAGCAGGCCAGGCGTCGGGTTGCGGCGACGGCGCCGCGACGGCCGCCGTACAGGCCAGCATGCTCAGCGCGGCGGCCCAGCCCGCCAGATGGAATATCGGCTTGCGGTTCATGTTGTCTCCTCCTGCGAGGTTGGCGTGTCGCGGGGCCGCGCATCGCTCTGTATGGTGTTTTCCCGGGTGCTTGCAACATTTGCTGCCGGCCCGTGGTCAAGCTGTTTTAGTCTTGCAGCTGACCCGAATCAATTGCATATTTGGCGCAATTCCGATGAGAAAAATACATGGGCCTGACGATACGTTCGCTCCAGCACTTTTCCGTCCTTGCCGAAGAGCGGCACTTCTCGCGGGCGGCCCAGCGGCTGCATCTGACGCAGTCGGCGCTGACGCGCAGCATCCAGTCCCTTGAAGAGACGTTGGGCCTGGTGCTGGTGGATCGCGCGTCGATCGGCGTGACGCCAACGCAGGCGGGAAAAATGGTGCTCGATCGTTCGCGCCGCATCCTGGGCGATGTTCTCGCCCTTCGGCGCGAGGCCGAATTGATGAGGGGCCACGACACGGGACGCGTCAGCTTCGGGGTCGGGGCCTTTCCGGCGGCGGGGTTTCTGTCGCCGCTGCTGGTCCGCCTGGCACGCGATCATCCGGGTTTGAGCGTGCATGTGGAAATCGAAAGCTGGCAGCGTCTGCTGGACAAGCTGTTGCAGGACAAGCTGGACTTTGCCGTGGCCGTGACGCACAGCCTGCCGCCGCCGGCGGACTTCATCGTGCGTGCGCTGCCACCGCAGCACGGCGGTCTTTTCGTGCGGGCCGGGCATCCGCTGCAATCGGTACGAAAACCAAAGTTACGTGCCGCCCTGGCGCAATATCGGCTGGCTGCCACCGACCTGCCGCAACGCGCGCGAGAGTATCTGGCAAAGCTATATCAAGTGGCCGGCGTGGATGAACTGCCGATTGCCTTCGAGTGCGATAGCGTCAGCGCGCTGCGCGACGTGGCCGTGGGGAGCGATGTGGTGCTGTTCTGCACGCGCGAGGCCATCGTCGCCGAGCTGGCGCAAGGGACGCTCGTGCCCTTGCCGCTGCCGTATCCGGCGTCCGGCCCCCTGACCTACAGCGTTATCCACCGCGCCCGCCGCAGCTTGTCGCCAACCGCGGAACGGATCATCACATTGGTGCAGGCGTATCTGGCGGGCGAAGGGGCTGACGGGGCGGCGGACTGACCCCTGCGCGACGGCGCGGATGTCATTCACCCGCGCCGCACCAGGCGATTCACACACCCGCCCCCGGATCCTGCTCGCGCCGCTCGGCGTCTTCCTGCGCGGCTACGTCCTCAAGCTTGACCTGACTGGTGCTGCCGTGCGTGGCGGCGCACTGCGCTGGATTTTGGCTGGTTTTGACGCATTCCGCGAATGCGAGCGCCGCGTCCACGGTCGCGAAGTGATACGACTGGCCGTCGGCGAACGCGACCTTACCTTCGACAGAACAATCCATGAGTGCCTCCAGGGTTTCGGAAAGCCCATGCTGCCGCGTTGACGCGGCGGCGTCAATTCACCCGGCGGGGCAGCACCGCCCGCATCCATCGCGACAGCACGGGACGGATGCGCTGGTTGTGCAGCAGCACCGCGCCCAGCACGCCGATGAGGGCGCCGAGCACCGTGTCCACAAAGCGCGCCTCAATGACGTCGATGGGATAGCCCTGCCCCAGATGCGGCGCCTCGGCCAGGAAGATGGTCAAGGGCGTGATCAGCACCACCGCACTGGCGTAGTGCCGCACCACCAGCGTCTCGATGCCGAAGGACAGCGCCATCATCACCAGGCTCAGCGTCCAGACGTTGAGCGGCAGGCTGAGCAGCGCCCACGCCACGCACAGGCCGACCGCCGTGCCCAGGATGCGGTGCATCTGCCGGCTCCACGCCGCGCGAAGGCTGGCGCCCTGGATGATCGCCAGGCAGCTCACCGGCACCCAATAGGGCCGTTGAAGCTGCAGCAGTTCGGCCACCAGCAAAGAGATACCGACGAAAAGGCCGATGATCACCGAGTCGTAGACCACGAAATCGAAGGTCGGCTTGGGCAGATCCATGGGCGCGGGCGGCGGCGCGACGCGCGTCATGTGCAGCGAATACGCAAAAGCCACCAGGCACGCAACCAGGCAGCCCAGCGCCACCATGCCCACGCGCAGCGGCACGTCGTGGACGGTGCCTGGCGTGTACGCGGCAATCGCCGTGGCCATGATGAAGAACAGGCTGCCCGGCGGTCCCAGGCGATAGCAACGGCACACCATGTTCACCACCATGGCTATCACCGTCAGCGCCGCGATGGTGGCGGTCGGCCAGAACTGCGTCAACGCGCCCAGCGCGTAGCAGGCCACCATGCCGAACGACGCGGCCAGCAGCATCATCATGCGGATCTGCAGCGAGGCGTTGGGCAGGCTCAGGAACACCATGCCGCCCAGGCTGGACATCAGCCCGTAGTCCATGCGGCCGAAGTACGCGCCCACCATCAGCGGCAGGCCCGACGACAGCGCCGCGGCCAGCGGCATTTCCCAGGGACGGTCGCTGGCGTTCACCCGGGTCAGCTCGGTCCACGTGCCGTGCAGCTGGTCCTTGACGAAGGCGAACGGGCGCCTCGGGCGGTCGTCCGGCGCAGCGGAATCGTCGTGTTGTTTCATAGGCGGGCGTGGTTGCGGTCTGGCGTATTCGGCCCGCCGACGGCCGCGGGCAATCGCGGCGCGATGGGCCGCGCATGCCCGATTCTATTCCGCATCAAATTCCGCCACTCGGATTTAAGGGGAATTCCCCGATTCTCCCTCCCGGACCCACTGGTACTATGCGCCGCACTTCAGCCTTCGGCTGAGCGATAAACATGCGCAACGCTGCGCGGAGACACCATGAAAGCACTCAAACTGGCTGCGGCAGGAACCGCCTTGTTCATCTCGTCCTGGACCGCCCATGCCGGCGCGACCTTCGACGCGGTCAAGAGCAAGGGCTTTGTCCATTGCGGCGTATCCACGGGCGTCGCGGGCTTTTCCGTGAACGACAGCAAGGGCGGCTGGATCGGCCTGGACGTGGACCTGTGCCGCGCGCTGGCCATCGCCCTGTTCGGCGACGCGTCCAAGGCCAAGATCCAGGCGATCAGCGCCGTGCAGCGCTTCACTGCCCTGCAATCCGGCGAAGTCGACGTGCTGACCCGCAACACCACCCTGACGCTGACGCGCGACACGACGCTGGGCCTGATCGGCGTGGGCGTCAACTACTACGACAGCCAGGGCATCATGGTGAACAAGTCCCTGGGCGTGAAAAGCGCCAAGGAACTGGAAGGCGCCACCGTGTGCGTGCAGCCGGGCACCACCACCGAACTGAACCTGGCCGACTGGTTCCGCTCGCAGAACGTCAACTTCAAGCCGGTCGTCGTCGAGCGCCTGGACGAGATCATCCGCGCCTTCGCCGTCGGCCGTTGCGATGCGTTCACCGGCGACAAGTCGCAGCTCGCCGCGGCGCGCAGCAACCTGGAAAACCCGGAAAAGTACGACATCCTGCCGGAGAACTTTTCGAAGGAACCGCTCGGCCCCATGGTCCGCCAGGGTGACGAGCAGTGGTTCAACCTGGTCCGCTGGACCATGAACGCCATGCTGGAAGCCGAGGAATACGGCGTCACGTCCAAGAACGTGGACGAGATGCTGAAAAGCACCAACCCGAACATCCAGCGCCTGCTGGGCGTGACGCCGGGCATGGGCAAGAACCTGGGCGTGGACGACAAGTGGGCCTACAACATCATCAAGACCGTCGGCAATTACGGCGAAAGCTTCGAGAAGAACCTGGGCCCCAACAGCCCGCTGAAACTGGAACGCGGGCTTAACGCCTCGTACCGCAACGGCGGCCTGATGTACGGCTGGCCGGTGCGCTAAAAAACGGGCCGCAAGGCCCGCAACGACTCCCCTAGGGTTAGCCGCAATTTGCGTGCGCTTGTGTGCCCCGTACCGTACGAGAAATATGTTTATCGTACAAAGTCCGGATCACATTTTTGGAGCAGCACGTGAAGCAGTAGGTCTATAACCCAAGGGGAAGTCGTCATGAAACGTCGCAGTGCGTTGAAGCTGATGGGGGCCGCCGCCGGCCTGCACCTGACCGGCGCAAGCTGGGCACAGAACGGGGCGTATCCGTCCCGCGTCATCAAGATCATCGTCTCATCCACCCCAGGCAGCGCCACCGATCTTGCGGGACGGCTGGTCGGCGACCTGCTCTATGCCAAGTACGGCCAGAGCGTGGTCATCGAAAACCGCGCCGGCGCCGGTGGCGTCATCGGCATGCAGGCCGCCGCCGCCTCCAAGCCTGACGGCTACACCCTGACCACCGGGGGCCTGGGCCACAACGTGCTGCCCCCCGCCACCCTGCGCGGGCTGCCCATCGACATCCCCACCGCACTGCTTCCCATCGCCCAGGTGGCCGAGTTCGTCAACGCGCTCGTCGTGCGCGTGGACCATCCCGCCAATACGGTGCCGGAGCTGATCGACTACCTGCGCGCCACGAAGCGCAAGCCGCTTTACGGCAGCAACGGCGTCGGCAGTTCGTCACAGATGACGGCCGAACTCTTTGCCATGCGCACGGGCCTGAAGTTCGATCACGTGCCGTACAAGGGCGCCAGCGAGGCGCTGGTGGGTACGGCCAACGGCGATCTGGACCTCTGTTTCATGAATCTGCCGCCCACGCTGCCGATGGTGGACGGCAAGCGTCTGAAGGCGCTGGCGGTGACCAGCGCCTACCGCGCGCGGCAGTTGCCCAACGTGCCGACGATGCAGGAACAGGGCATGAAGGATTTCGACGTGACGAGCTGGTTGGGCATGTATGCGCCCGCACAGGTCGACCCGGCAATCATCGCGCAGTTGTCGAACACCATCGTCACCGGGCTGGCCGCGCCGGAATACCAGAACCGCATCATCAACGCCGGTTTTGAACCCAAGTTGCGCGACGCCGCGCAGTTCCAGGCGTTCTCCAAGGCGGAGTTCAAGCGCTGGAGCGAGGTCGCGCAGCAGGCGGGAATCGTGGTGGATTACGGCGGGAAATAGGAAAAGGCGGGACCGGCCGCATGCGCGGGTCCCGCCTCGTCAGCCCCATCCTGGCGGGGCCGCGTCTATCGGCGCAGTGCCGTCAGGCGCGCGCCTGCCAGACCTCGGCGTTGACCATGGCCTGCGGCTTCTGGCCGCCCAGCGCATCCATCAGATTGGCCACCGCCAGATCGATCATCGCGCGACGCGTTTCGTGCGTGGCGCTGCCCACGTGGGCCTGCAGCACCACGTTCGGCAAGGCGCACAACGGGCTGTCTGCCGGCAGCGGTTCCTGCTCCATCACGTCCAGCCCCGCGCCCGCAATGGTGCCGGCGCGCAGCGCTTCGACCAGTGCGGCTTCGTCGATAACGGGTCCGCGCGCGGTGTTGATGAGGTACGCCGTGGGCTTCATCAGTTCAAGCTCCCGCTTGCCGATGGAATGGCGCGTCTCGGCGGACAGCGGAATGTGTACGCTCAACACGTCAGACGTCTTGAAAAGTTCATCGCGATCCACATAGGTGGCCAGGCCTTCGGCCTGCGGATCCTCGCGGCGGTTGTGATAGATCACCTTCATGTCGAAGGCCTGCGCCGCGCGCGCCACGACACGGCCGATGCGGCCCATGCCCAAGAGGCCCAGCGTCTTGCCGCGGATGTCGCGCGTCAGCGGAAAGGCGCCCTTGGTCCACGCGCCGCTGCGCACGAAGGCATCGCCCGCCACCAGGTTGCGCGACAGGCACAGCATCAGGCCGATGGTCACATCAGCCACCGCGCCATCCAGCACACCCGGCGTATTGCAGATCAGCACCTTGCGCCGCGTCGCTGCCGCCAGGTCGACGTTATCGAACCCCACGGCGAAGTTCGAGCTGACCTTCAGCGCGGGCAACGCATCCAGCAACGCCTGATCGACCTTGGTGCGCACGGTGCACACCATGCCTTCGATCTGCGCGCGCTCGTCTGCACCCAGCACCTCGGCCGGATTCTGTCCGGTGGGCACTTCAACGATTTCGCATTGCTCGGCGAGGCGTTCGCGCAGGTCCGGCGGCACGGGCGCGGAGACGATGACTTTGGGCTTTTGATTCATGGGGGGCTCCAGTGGGGTCAGGGTTCGATTGCTTCGACGTCGGTGGCAAACACCTGTTGCTCTCCGGCGTCGACCAGCGCGGGCTCGGCAGGATGGTCCAGGTAACGGACGATCAGCCAGAAGCCGTCTTGCGGGTTCTCGACGATCTCGGCCAACGCGCCGCCCGCCATGCGCACGCGCACGCCGGGTTGCAGATCGACGAGGTTGATGGATTTGTTGTCGGCCATGCCGTGGCTCCTTGAAGGTCGCTCCTTGGGGTTCCGCCGCCGCGGCTACAGTTCAAGCTGCGATGACGGCACGCGCACGCGGATGCCGTCCAGCTCGGGCGTCATGATGACCTGACAGGACAGTCGGCTGGTCGGGCAGCGCTCGGGCACGACTTCCAGCAGCGCTTCCTCGGCCATGCCGGGCGGCTCCAGCCGCGCGTGCCAATCCGCGTCCACCTGCACGTGGCAGGTGCCGCAGATGGCGCCGCCACCGCATTCGGCGACGATGCCTTCCAGGCCATCGCGCCGCGCGGCTTCCATCAGCGACCAGTCATCGGGCACGTCCAGCACCTGTTCGGCGCCATCTGGCAATTCAAATATCGCTACGGGCATGTTGTCTCCAGGGGTTCGTTTACACAGCGGCCGCAACCGCTTCGGGCGCGCCGATGCGCGGCACGCCCTTGATGAATTCCACGGGGCTGTCGACCGCTTCGATCGCGGCCAGTCGGCCATGCTGGTATCGCTCGACCAGCCAGCCTTTGGCGGTGGGCAGCAGGACGTCACGGCAAGGCGCGGCCGGATCAATCAGGCCGGCCATCTGCAGGCGGCGGCCCTGCTGTTCGGACCAGAAGGTGGGCGGACGCGCCGCTGGCGGGGCCTTGCCGGCAATGGTCGCCGCCGCCGTGCGCGCCTGCGCCAGCGCGTTCTGCACGCTTTCGATGCGGGCATAACGCTGCAACTCTCCGCGAAAGGCGCTGGCGCAATCGCCAATGGCGTAGACGTCGGGCGCCGAGGTCCGGCAGCATTCATCCACGACCACGCCGTCCAGGCAGATCAGGCCCGCGGCTTCGGCAAGCGCCGTCTCGGCAACCGCGCCGATGGACACCAGCACGAGTTCAGCGTCGATGGACTCTCCGCTGGCCAGATGGGCGCGCCAACCCGTCGCCGTGCGTTCCCAGCGCCGCACCGCCGCGCCGTGGCGGATTTCGATGCCGGCCTCGCGGTGCAGGTCGCCGATGCGCGTGGCAGTGGATTCGGACACCTTGCCCGCCATCACGTTGCCGCCCTGTTCCAGCACCAATACCTCGGCGCCCAGCTTGCGCGCTGAACACGCAGCCTCCAGTCCCAGATAGCCCGCGCCCACGACGAGCAGGCGGACGCCAGGCCGCAGCGCCTCGCGCAGCCGATGCGCGTCGTCCAGGCCGCGCACCGCAAACACCTGCTCGCCTGCCACCTCGGCAATGCCACGCGCGCTGGCGCCGGTGGCAAGCACGCAGTGTTCATAGGCCACTACGCGGCCCGACGCCGTGCGCAACATGTGCGCCGCCGTGTCGATGGCGGCCACCGGATCGCCTGCCGCCACGATCACTCGCGACTTCTCGTACGCGCTGCCCGCGCGCAACGCGATGCGCTCGGCGCTGGTCGAGCCGGTCAGCAGGGCTTTGGAAAGCGGCGGCCGTTCGTAAGGCGCATGCGTTTCCGCGCCGAAGAGCGCGATATCGCCTTCAACGCCCGCGGCGCGCAACGCCCACGCGCATTCGACGCCCGCATGCCCCGCGCCGATGATCGCCGTGTGGACACGGTGCGGGGCAGATGAGGTTTCCATGATGATCACGCTCCGAATTTCAGGGAAATGCTGGCTTTTGTCGCCACCTGCTTCCAGCGCGTCAGCTCGGCCCGGTTCAGCTCAGCAAAAGCATCCGCCCCTCTCGGCTTGGGCTCAAAGCCGGCGGCGGTCAAGGTTTCCACCGACTGGGGTTGCGCCATACCTTCCTGCAAGGCGGCGCTGATCTTCTGCACGATATCGGGCGGCATCCCGGCGGGGCCGTACACGCCCAGCCAGCTCGTCACGTCGAAGTCCGCCACGCCCTGCTCGGCCATCGTCGGCACGTCGGGCAGCTGCTTGCTGCGATAGCTGCTGGTCACCGCAATCGGGCGAATCGATCCCTTGCGGATCAGGCCCATCACCGGCGGCAGGTTGCTGAAGCTGAAGTCCAGGTTGCCGTTCACCACGTCCACCAGCATCTCGCCGCTGCCCTTGTACGGCACGTGCAGCAGGTTGGTGCCCGTGTGCTGCGCGAAAAACGCAGTGGTCAGATGCACCGACGAGCCGATGCCGTTGGACCCATAGTTCAGGCCGTCCTTGCTGCGCTTGCGCGCCGTGGCGATCAGGTCGTCGACGCTGCGGATCGGCGAGTCCGCCCGCACGATCAGCACGTTGATGAATTCGGCCATCTGCGCAATCGGCGTGAAGGCGCGCGCCGTGTCCAGCGGCAGGCCGGTCACCGTGGCCATCGGCAACACCATGCCGCCCAGGCCGTTGAGCAGCAGCGTGTAGCCGTCCGCCGGTGCGGACGCCACCTGCTGGCTGCCGATCATGCCGTTCGCGCCCGGCCGGTTTTCCACCACCACCGGTTGGCCGAACGTGCGGGTGAGGATCTCGCCGGCCAGGCGACCGGCCACGTCCGTGACGCCGCCCGGCGGATACGGCACGATCAGGCGGATCGGCTTGCTGGGATACGCCGCGTCGGCGCCCCATGAAATTCCCGTCGCCGTCATCGCGGCCGCGCCGGCAATGGCCTTCAGTACAGTACGTCTTTGCATGCTGCAACTCCAGGTATGGGCGAGCGCGTCCTGTCGGCGGTCAGGCCCCGAGTGGAAGGAAAACCATCGAATGCCGGCAGACGGGCCGGCTCCGGCAATGGCGCGCTAGAAGAAGATCGTCAGCGCCTTCGATAAGAGAACGTTCTGGTCCAGGTGGATCTCGCGCGACAGAATCGTGAAGCGCCCGTCGCGCCTGCGCAGCACGTCCTCGCGCTTGCCCACGAACAGATTCACTTCGGATTGCAGGCGGTTCTGATAGATCAAAAAGCGCGACCGCACGCGCACCAGGTCGCCTCCGTTTTCGTCTGGGGTCACGTCCAGCACGCGGATGTTGGTCACCAGATGGGACACGCGTGAGGCCGGCTCTTCGGCCCAGTGAATGCCCGTCTTGATCTGCGCGACGCGCTGGCGCAGTGTGTCGATGCCTTCGTCGAACCACGCGGCATCCTGTTTACCGGAGTATTCCTGCGCCATCGCGTCGCGGCGAACGTTGCGCGTGAGCGGCATGCGATAGGTGATGGCCTCGTCCAACAGGCTGAGCCACTTGTCGAACTCGCGGTGGTCCAGCAGATCGGCCTCGTAGTGCAGGAAGCGGTGCGCTTCCCACCACAGCAGCATGTCGTCCACGCTGTCGTCCTGCTCCACGGGCGGCGCGTTCTCGATGGGTGCGTTCATGCCGCCTCCTCAAGGCGCACCGCGCCTGCCATGAGTTGATCCCAGGACAGGCCGTTCATGAACTGCGCCCAACGCCGGTAGTAGATTCGGGCGTTCTCCTCGGTGTATTCGCCGTTGACCGCACAGCCGGGAATCTCGGGCACGTCCTGCCGGTGGCCCACGCCCATCTGGTAGTTGAAGAAGAGCTCGCGCGACATCGCGCCCATGCTGGCCTCGGTGGCGCCCGTCCAGTTCTCCATGTCGTCCGATTCCGTCATGCCGCCCGGGCCGGAGTAGCGCAGGAAATAATGGCGAGCCGCCTCCTTGACCGCCTCCGGCGCATCCTTGTCCACCAGGTACATGCGCCACATTTCCATCTCGGTCGAGCTGATCGGATGAAATACTGCCAGCGTGCGCGGCTGGCGGCCGTGGAACGACATGTTCGGGAAGATGGTGCCCACGCTGGTCTGCACCCGCATCGCCGAACCCAGCGTGCGTTCGCGCTGCTCGTGGATCTCGCGGTAGTAGGCTTCCACCTCCGGATAGCGGCCGTACTGCGGCGCGTAGGGGCCTTCTTCGTAGAACGGCAAACGGCCCAGCAAACCGTGGCCCAGTTCCGGAAAACAGATCGCCGACCGCGTTGCCGACGCATCGCGTCGACCTTTTCCGCCGCCCGGTCCGATGCCCACGATGTCCACCGAGCGGTGGCTGATGTCGTGGTACAGATCGCCAATGAAGTTTTCAGGCGCGAACTTCCAATTGCATTTCACGCGCCACTTCTGCACGCCGCCGATCACCTCCGAGCCGCCCGGGCTGCCGTTGCGGTGATCCAGCGCCGCATCCAGGTACAGGCGCATGTTGCCGATGTAGTCCAGGAACGGCGGCGCGTTCGGATCCCACGTTGCCCAGATGGCGCCCTTGTAGTTCACCACCTGCGCCACGGTCTTCAGACCCCACTGCTTCTTGTCGAGCTCGCCCTTGTAGTGCGTCGCGTGCCCCGGCACGCCGACCAGCTCGCCGGGCCGTTCCACCAGCTTGCCGTCGGTGGAAAAGCTCCAGCCATGGTACGGACAGGTGAAGGTCCGGTTGTTGCCGTGGTCGTAGCGGCACAGCTTCATGCCGCGATGCGCACAGCTGTTGAGCATGACCTGGATCTGCCCCTGCCGGTCGCGCGTCAGGATCACGGACTCCGTGCCCATGCGCGACACGAAGTAATCGTCCGGCTTGGGCACCAGGCTTTCGTGCCCCACAAATAGCCACGCGCGCGAGAAGATCTGCTTCAGCTCCTGCTGAAAGATCTCTTCGTCCACGAAGATGGACCGGCTGACCAGTCCTTCCTCGGCGCGCACCAACTCATCGATCGTCTTCTGACCCATCACCACTTCCCCTTGGAGGATGCCCTTATTGGGCGCCTACGGCTTCTCGGCCGTGGCCGCCGCTGTACGCAGACGTGCTTCCGTGTTGTCGACGTGCGTGCGCGCGTACTGCCGCGCCAGTTCCACGTCGCCCTTCTCGATGGCGGCAAACAGCGCTTCATGCTCCTTCTGCGCCTGCGCCCCGCGGCCCGCGATCTTGGCCGACCGCGAGCGCGACACGCGCAGGTTCTTCTTGAGCAGGACCGCCAGGAAATCGAAGAAATTCAGATAGTGTTCATTGCGCGTGGCCCGAGCCACACAGCGGTGGAATTCCATGTCGGCATCCACGCCGACTGCCACGTCGCCGGACGCGATCGCATCGGCCATCTTGCGCAGCGCCAGCCGCATCGCGGCCAGATCGTCCTCGTCCCGCCGAGCCGCCGCCAGAGGGGCTGCTTCGATCTCGAAGCCGCGGCGCAATTCCACGATGCGCAGCACCTGATCCGCATCGCCAATGTCCGCCGCCTGCATCCGCAACACAGACGGCCGCGCCGTCTGCATGACGGTCAGCCCTCGGCCTTGCTTGCTTTGTACGATGCCATCGCCCTTCAGGCGGGAAACCGCTTCGCGCAGCACGGTGCGCGACACGCCAAGCCGGGTGGCGATGGTCTGCTCTGGGGGCAGGACCTCGCCGACTTGGTAATCGCCACTGGTAATCTCGTCCAGCAGCATCTCGGTGACGCGGTCCGTCAGATTGGGCTCTGACGAGAACGGCGGGACCGGCTCTCTTTTCAACAGTACTCGGGAAGCTGAATCAGGCATAGGAAGTCTCGTCCGAAAACGTGCATCTCATTGCCAGCCCGCGTTGCCTCGGCTGTGGACGCGTCCCGGGCGGGGCGCGTTGAAAATACGATAATCGTATAAGGATATGGGCAGGTATTAGGGGAAGTGCGGATGCTGGTCACATGCGCACACCAAGCCTGATCCGGGGCCGGATCAATCCCCGTTTATCATTGCCAACGTAGCGAGTTCACGCGAATGCGTTACTCTCCCCTCCCCCAAATCAGTCTGCAAGGAGTTCCCTCATGGCACAAGCCTCCGCCCGTCACATCCTCGTTTCCACCGAAGCGAAGGCCAACGAACTCAAGACCGCCATCGAAAACGGCGCTGACTTCGCCCAGCTCGCCAAGGAAAACTCGAGCTGCCCGTCGAGCCGCGACGGTGGCAACCTGGGCACCTTCGGCCCGGGCCAGATGGTCAAGGAATTCGACACCGTCGTGTTCAGCGCCCCGGTCGGCGAAGTGCAAGGCCCGGTGAAGACCCAGTTCGGCTACCACCTGGTTGAAGTGACCAGCCGCAAGGACTAAGTCCTCGCAGCCAATTGGCTCAGAAAGCCGCCGCCAGGAGCGATCCTGGCGGCGGCTTTTTTTCGCCTGGCGCCGCGCCACCCCACGCTGCACCGCAACACCGGATTCCCTATCAATTGATAATTTCTGTTCAGGTGACAGGACCCAAAGGCCTGCGACAGAATGGCCCACACCCGGAGGAGACAGCCGGGGCCACAAGAATCCACAGCGCGATCACACCGCGCCAGAGGCCCATGAAAAAGTCCAGGAAGGTCATCATCACCTGCGCCATCACCGGTTCGGTCCATACGCCGTCGATGTCGCCCTATCTGCCCGTTACGCCCGATCAGATCGCGCAGTCCGCGCTGGATGCCGCCGAGGCGGGTGCGGCCATCGTGCATCTGCACGCGCGTCAGCCGGACACCGGCCATCCTACGCAGGATCCGGCGCTGTACGCGCAGTTTCTGCCGCGCATCAAGGAGGCGTCGGATGTGGTGGTCAACATCACGACGGGCGGTTCGCCGGTGTTGCCCATTGCCGAGCGCATGGCGCCGGCCCTGCAGTTCAAGCCCGAAGTCGCGTCGCTGAACATGGGGTCGATGAACTTCGGGATGTATGAATTGCTGGAGCGCTTCAAGGAGTTCAAACACGCGTGGGAACGTCCTTATCTGGAGGGCAGCAACGACCTGATCTTTCGCAACACGTTCAAGGACATCGAGCACATCCTCACGTCTTGCAGTGACAACGGCACGCGCTTTGAGATCGAGTGCTACGACATCGGCCACCTGTACACCGCCGCGCATTTCGTGGACCGCAAGCTGCTCAAGCCGCCATTCCTGATCCAGTCGGTATTCGGCATCCGCGGCGGCATCGGCACGCACCCCGAGGACGTGATGATGATGAAGCGCACGGCGGACCGATTGTTCGGCGAGGACTACATCTGGTCAGTGCTGGCCGCCGGGCGCAAGCAGACGCCGCTGGCAACGATGGCGGCCACGATGGGCGGGAACGTGCGCTTGGGCCTGGAAGACTCGTTGTGGGACGGCCCCGGCGAATTGGCACAGTCCAACGCAGACCAGGTGCGCCGCATCCGGCGCATTCTGAAAGACCTGTCCTTGCAGGTTGCCACACCCGACGATGCACGCGAGACGCTGCAATTGAAAGGACGCGGCAACGTCGCGTTCTGAAGACACACATCCATCCAGTGGGGAGACGAGACATGAAAAAAACGTTGCGTGCGGCGGCCTTGGCCGCGCTGTTGGGCATGACGGGCGCGGCCCAGGCCGATGACGGGGTCATCCGAATCGGATTCATCACGGATATGTCGGGGCTGTCGGCCGACGCCGATGGACCGGGCGGCGCCGAGGCGATCAAGATGGCGATCGCGGACCTGGGCGGTACCGTGGCGGGCAAGAAGGTCGAAGTGCTGGTCGCAGACCATCAGAACCGGGCGGATATCGCGTCGTCACGCGCCCGGGAATGGCTGGATCAGCGCGGCGTGAACATGCTGATCGCAGGCGCGAATTCTGCGGCAGCGCTGGCGATGGCGAAGGTGGCCGAGGAGAAGAAGACGCCGTTCTTCGTAGTGAGCGCGGGCGCGTCCGAGCTGACGAACTCGCAATGCACGCCCTATACCGTGCACTACGTGTACGACACGGTGTCGCTGGCGCGCGGCACGGCGCGCGCGATGATGAAGGAAGGCAACAAGGACTGGTTCTTCCTCACGGTGGACCATGCGTTTGGCCATGCGCTGGAGCGGGACGCATCGAAGGTGGTGCAGGACGACGGCGGCAACGCCAAGGGCCGGGTGCGGCATCCATTGAACACCGCCGATTTCTCGTCGTTCATTCTGCAGGCGCAGGCCTCGGGCGCGCAGGTGCTGGGCCTGGCCAATTCTGCCAGCGACACCAGCAATGCGGTCAAGGCGGCCAACGAGTTTGGCCTCACGCCCAAGATGAAGATTGCCGGCCTGCTGGTGCTGATCACCGATGTGCATGCGCTGGGCCTGCAAGCGGCGCAGAACATGTACCTGACCACGGCGTGGTACTGGGATCAGGACGACGCATCGCGCAAATGGGCGTCACGCTTCGAGTCCGTGATGAAGAAGAAGCCTTCCATGCTGCAAGCCGGCGACTATTCCGCGGCAACGACCTATCTGAAGGCGGTGGAAGCCACCAAGAGCACCGACGGCGACACCTCATGAAGTGGCTGAAGGCCAATCCGGTGAATGACTTCTTCGTCAAGGACGGCAAGATTCGCGCAGACGGACTGATGGTGCACGACATGTTCCTGATGCAGGTGAAGACGCCGGCGGAATCGAAGGCGCCGTGGGATTACTACAAGCTGGTGGCGCGGGTGCCGGGCGACCAGGTGTATACGTCGCCCGCGGAATCGACCTGCCGCTTGATGAAGCCCTGACCATGAACCGACCGGAAACCCCTATGCATACGCCCGCCGCGATCACCGCCCTGCCAGTTGACCTGTCCGGAAAGCGCGTCATCGTCACAGCCGGTGCGTCCGGCATCGGCGCCGCGCTGGCCGACGCCTTTGCGGAGCGCGGCGCCCGCGTGCATCTGTGCGACGTGGATGAACAAGCCTTGGCCGCGTGCCGCCATCCCTGCGCGCGCGCAGATGTGGGCAGCCGAGCCGAGATCGACCGCTACATGCAGACCGCGCTGTCGCATCTGGGCGGGCTTGACGTGCTCGTGAACAACGCCGGCATCGCGGGTCCGACGGTGGGCATTGCCGACATCACCGCGCAGGAGCTGGACGCGACGCTGGACATCAATCTGGCCTCGCAATTCCACACCGTGCGGCATGCGCTGCCGGCGCTGCGCGAGGCGGGCGGTGGCAGCATCATCAACATCAGTTCGGTGGCGGGCCGGATGGGCCTGCCCATGCGCACGCCGTATGCCGCCACCAAATGGGGCGTGGTGGGGCTCACAAGATCACTGGCGATGGAGCTGGGGCCGCTGAACATCCGGGTCAATGCGCTGCTGCCGGGACTGGTCGCCGGACCGCGCATCGAACGCGTGATTGCGGTCCGGGCGAAGAACATGGGCTTGTCGGTGGAGGAACAGACCCGGCTGGAGCTGTCGGTCGTCAGCCTGCGGCAGTTTGTGCGCGCGGCGGACATCGCGAACATGGCGTTATTTCTGGCCAGTCCGTTCGGGGCCATGGTCAGCGGCCAGGCAATCAGCATCGACGGCGATCTGCAATCGCTGCCGTGGCAGCCGCCGGCGCAATGACGGCGTGGCGATCGCCGCTACAGCAGCGCGATCGTCTCCGCATAAACGCCCTGCCGCCGCGCCTGCGCCGTGGACCTCAGGGCATCCATCAGCCGCCCGGTCAGCTCGTTGTTGCGGGACTCGGCGCGGGTGATGAGCAGGAAGTCGAACCACTGGCGCGAGGCGAGCGGCACCGCCACCAGATCCGGAAACGACGCCACGATATCGGACGCGGACAGCGCGTTCACCAGGCTGATGCCCCTGACCGCGCGCACCGTGCCCGGCAGCAGCGACATGTGCGCCTGCATGCCGGACCGCAGCAGCAGCGAGTCGGCGATGTCGCCCTGCGCCACCACATAGTCTGACCACAACGGCTTGACGTAGGTATCCTGGGGAATATCCAGCACCGAAATGGTCTTGCGTCCGGCCAGCGGGTGTTCCCGATGCGCGATCGCCATGACGTCCGCGCGCAGGAATGGCGTAAAGGTCAGCCGCGTGCTATCGCGGCCCACGGCGCCCAGGCCGAAGTCAGCGCGCATCGTCTCCACCGCGCTGATGACCTGCATCGACGATTCGACGTCGATGGAGAACGGCCGCGTACCGTTGATGTCCAGATAGCGGCGCACGGCGTCGGGCGCGTAACCCAGCGCCAACGCGGGCGACGAAGCGATGCGCAAGCCGCGCCCGCCGAATTGTTCGATGCTGTGCAGGGCCTCGTCGATGCGCACCAGTTCGTCCAGGACGAACTTGGCCTCGCTGTAGAGATACTGCCCCGCCTCCGTGGGACGCAGGGTCTTGTGTGATCTATCGAACAACTGGACGCCAGTCGCGCTTTCCAGGCGTGAGATCGCGTGGCTGATCGCCGGCTGCGTCAGGTGCATGGCCAACGCCGCCTGCCGCGTCGAGCCGGTCATGACCACGGCATAGAAAATCCGCAGATCGTGAATGTTGAAGTTGCGCTTCATGCGGTGCGCGCCTAACGCGTCGGGGCTTTGGGTGGCGCCTTCGGTGGCGCCTTGGCCGCGCTCATGCCGCCAAACGCAAACAGCCCCATCTGCGCGCCAGTCGCCCGCGTCAGGTAGTTGTTCTTGAGTGTGTCCCTGCCGCCGAACAGCGCGTCGGTGTTGGCGCCCTGCGCCGCGCGGTTCTTGTCGATGTCGTTCTGTCCGTCGTGCATGCCCTCTTGCAGCGCGCGCCGCAAGGCTGGGTTCAACGACGCGGTGTCGTAGTTATCGCCGGGCCGCAGGCCCAGGCTGGCCATGCGCTCGCGCAGCATCGTCTCGGACTTGTGCGCGGGCGCGAACCGCAGCAGGAAGGCGAGCTCGTCGTAGAACTCGAGCGACGAATACATCTGCGCGCGCGGTACGGGCGCCATCCATTCAATCTTGGCGGGCGCCGCAGGCGCGGAACGGTTGCGGAACGCCGACAGGGGCTGGACCTTGAAGCGAGACTGGATGCGCTTGGCGTTGTCCTGGTCGGCGGGATTGAAGCGCTGCGTGCGGGCGACCACCGTGGCCAGGTCCGTCTCGGCGCGGATCACCTTGGTGATGCCCGCGGGTGTCTTGCCTTTCCAGGACGGCCCCGCCACCAGGAAAACGCCGCCGCCCAGGCCACGCGAACCCAGGTCGCCGATATGGTGCATATACAGATCCATCACCTGCAACGAGGCGTCGCGCTGCTTTTCCACGCGAGGCACGGTGACGACGACGGGTTCGGCGCGCAAGTCCAGGGCCGCGTACGAATACAGATAGGCGGGATCCAGCCCAGCCGCCGCAGCGGCTGCAGTGCCCATCGGGTTGATGGTGTTCAGCGGGCCTTTGTATTGCGCGCCGTTCTTGTCGATGCTGTACGCATACATGGCCTGGTAACTGGCGACCATGGGCGCGCCGTACAGGTACGATTCGCGGGCGATGCTGCGCGCCTGTTGCGCCGAGACGCCTTCAATGCCGACCCACTGCGAGCCGGAAGCGGCGTCGGGCGATCTGAAGGTGCAGCCGGCCATGGCGCCCGCCAATGCGATGGCGGCAACGAGACCGATGAACGGACGGCAGGTGGCGCGGCGAAATGCGGTGCTAATCTGGCGGTGGCGCATTCAGGGCTCCGGCATGACGGGATGGCGCAGGCGCCCGGTGGTGGCGGCGTGTAATGCGCCAGGCTCGAATTCCGGGGGATTCTGGCATATTTCCCCCGCATATCAAAGAATCGGCGCACCTTGCCGATGCAACAGGAACGACACAGCAGCATGGCAGCGCAAGACCCCAGCACGACCGGCCCGGACGGAGAGGCTTTCAACATTCGCGCGGCGTCGTACTTCGTGCTGCAGGCCGAGCACCCTTGCGCGGCCTGCAGCAAACTGACGCGCGTGGCGGCGCTGGCCGTGCCCCCAGGTCATGAAAGCACCGAGGGTGAACTGGAACTGGATGAAGACGACGCAGACAGCCCCGGCCTGGATCCGCAGGCGTTTCAGGACTGGCTGTTTGGGCCGGCGCAATGGCAGGCGATACCGGGCCCGGCGATGATCTCGTCGACCCGGGCGCTCGCCCCCGAGGTGGCGCAGGCCCTGCGCACGATTGCGCCGTTCTATCGCGAAAACCCGCCCCGATCTGGCGAATGGTCCAACTTTTGCGAGCATTGCGACCAGCCTATCTGGGACGGCGCGCTGTACCCGACGCCGGGCCAAGCCTTCTGCCCTCAGGATGCCGACGCGGCAGCGCGGATATCAGCGCTGCGAGTCGACGCACCGTTCGCCGCTTTCTTCGGCATGTGCTGGACCGACAGCTACCGCAACAAATGGCCCCTGTTCGCGAGGCTGGGGTACGAATGCAGCGAAGCGGAATGAGCCTGCCTCAGGCGCTCTGCAGCAGATCCTGAGGCACTTCCAGTTGATGCGCCGGAATGGCGGTGATGGCGCTTTCGGTGGCGTTCGCGTCAGTGGTGAGATGCTGGATCAGATCAACCGTGGTGGAGCGCCGCGTCAGCATCATGCAGGTCACCTCGTCGCCCGCCACGCGGGTGGCGTGCCAGCAGCCCGGCCGCATGCACACGCCCTGGCCCTGCGCCACATGAAAGGCCGCAAGCGTGGACAGGTCAGGCGAGCCGTCAGCGGCGCTGCGCGCCACGATCTGGATGATGCTGCCGGTCAGCGGAACGATCGCCTGCTGCGTCAGCAGGTGTTTTTCCAGGCTGGCGACCTCGAAGGATTGGCTGCGGTAATTGACCCACAGCAGTTGCGCGTCGCCACCGGCGCCGGTGTTGAACTGGTGTTCGTGCCAGAAGTCGGTGACCGGGTGCGTGTACAGTGGGACGCCGTTGCCGTCCGGCATGGGCTTGCCCAGCATCCACCCGTAGGCGTTGAAGGCATCAGGCGACAGATCTTGGATTTCAAGCTGCGTGTTGCTCGTCATGCGGGACCCTGTGATGGCTTAACGCCGCGTTTGGGGAATTCGGCGTCGTAGTCGAAGTCCCCGCGCGCAATGGCCTCCAGAATGGCAACGCGCCGGTCGGCAGCGCGCTTGAGGTTGGCGGCGGTGGGCTTGACCCGGATACGCTCGACACAATGCCGGCCGTCAAAGAAGAAACCAATCTCGATGGACGATTCGGACGCGGGGCGCACCCCTTCGAATCCCTTGTTCATCGCATGCTCTCCCTGTTGCCGATGGCAGACATGATAAACGCAACGATGTGACACGCCGCTCGCTGACATACACTGCCCTGATCCCCACCCTGAGGACGCGCAACATGGCCATCGACCTGACGTCGCACTATGTGTACCTGGACGCCTCCGGCGCCGCCGCCACCGTGACGGGCGGCGACGAATTCTGGTCCCAATCCCCGGTAGACCTCGAGCAATACGGGCGCGGCTGGCTGGTGTCCGAATACGAGTTCGCCGCGGACTGGCCGCAATGGGAGATGCACCCCGGCGCCGACGAGATCGTGCGACTGATGGCCGGCGCGGCCGAGCTGCACCTGGAATGGCCCACCGGCATTCAGGTGGTGAAGATGTTGGCAGGCGACGCCTACGTCATCCCCAAGGGCGCATGGCACACGGTCAAGGTCATGGAGCCTTGCCGCATGCTGCACATCACCATGGGCGCGGGCACGCAGCACCGGCTGGCGTAGCCGCGTCCCCGCTGGTTATCCCACCGCGCCCGCTGGCCGCGCGCGCTGGATCTCGCGGTCGTCGATCGGCCAGTGCAAGGCGGCCGACAGCACGCCCAGCGCCATCGCGCCCAGCCAGATCAGGTCATAGGATCGCGTGGCCTCGAACACCACGCCGCCCAGCCACACCCCCAGGAACGAGCCGACCTGGTGGCCAAAGAACACGAAGCCAAAGAGCGTCGTGATGTAGCGCACGCCGAACACCTGCGATATGAGGCCGTTGGTGAGCGGCACCGTGCCCAGCCACACAAACCCCATCACCGCCGCGAACGCATAGACCGACCATGTGGATAGCGGCACAAGCACAAAGAGTGCAATGGCCGCGGTCCGCACCAGGTAGATGCCCGCGAGCAGATACTTGCGCCGATGATGCGCGCCGAGGATGCCGCAGACATACGTGCCCATGACGTTGGTGAGCGCAATGATGGCCAGCGCCGCCACCGCGTCCGACGCGCGCAGGCCCTTGTCCATCAGGTAGGCGGGCAAGTGCGTGCCGATGAAAGCAAGCTGGAAACCGCACGCCAGAAATCCCAGATTCAGCAGCCAGAAACCGGGGCGTGTGAAGGCCTCGCGGATGGCATCTGTCAGCGACAGGTTCGCATCGGGCGCGGCCGCATCGCGCACCCTGTTCGCGGGCTCGCGCAGCGGAAACGCCAGCGGCAGCAAGATCATCAACACCACCGCGAACACCAGCAACGCCGCGACCCAGCCCCAGCCGCCGATCAGCCATTGGGCCGCAGGCACCATCGTGAACTGTCCCAGGCCGCCGACCGCCCCCGCCACGCCCAACGCCCAGCTCCGGCGCTCCGGCGGCACCAGACGGCTGAGCGCGCCGTAGATGGCCGCGAACGCCGTGCCGGACAGCGCGATCCCGATGCACACGCCCGCCGTCCACATGAAGCCCGCGGGCGTCGTGGCGTGCGCCATGCCGGCAAGGCCCAACGCGTAGAACACCAGTCCGCCGGCAATCACCTTGGCCGAGCCATAGCGGTCGGCAATCATGCCGGTGAAGGGCTGCACGATGCCCCACGTCAGGTTTTGCACGGCCAACGCGATGGCGAAGGTCTCACGGCTCCAGCCCCGGTCCATCGTGACGGGCAGGAGAAACAGGCCCTGCACATGGCGCACGCCCAGGGCAAGGCCCATGACGACGCCGCCGGCGAGGACCAGCAGCCAAAGCTGGGATGCGTCCAGGGAAGGTTTTTGGGGGGTGGACATGGCGAACCTCTTGCAGGAAACGTCGCCCCCGTCCGGGCGGGCAGTGGATGTATTACAGAACTGGCGCGCGGGCGATTCAACCGATTAATTTTTGTCCGCTGCATGCGCGGGGGGAATGTGTCCTGGCGAGAACCAATCCGTCCGGAACTGGAAGTCGACCCTAGTGAGGAAAATGTATCTTCGCAGCAGGTGACATCTGAATATGCCCGACTTGCGAACCGTTAGATGAAATTAGCCGCATTTCAGGCCAAAGGGCCGGCGATGTTAACGCTTCGTCTGCAATAGTTACATCTGCCGATCCGTCCCCGGGTACCCCTGGTTACAGTGCTGCCTTCCCAATTATTCGGCAGGCATCGAATCATGTGGCACGCCCGGTCTGGCTCTTTCATTTCCGCGGTCTTGCGCCGCGCCTGCAAGCCATGACGGCGGCGCCCTTCTTCAAGCCCTTGGCGCTGGTTGTGACGCTGGCCGGGATGACGCTGCTGGCGCCGGGCAACGCGCAGGCGCGGCCCGACTGGACGCAGCAGTGCTCCTACAGCAGCTACGGCGAAGGCGCGGGGACCATGTGTCATCAGCCCTACCAGGAAGGTCTGGCCGCGGTGCTCGTGGGCACCGCCGATGGCGAATCCGCGGCGTGGGGCTACATCGACAAGCAGGGCGTGATGTCGATCACGCCTGCGTATTCGGACGCCCGATCCTTCCAGAATGGCCTCGCCGCCGTCAGCCAGGATGAACGCTGGGGTTACATCGACAAGCGTGGACGCTGGGTCATCGAACCGCGCTTTTCGGAAGCCACGGGCTTTAATGCCGAAGGCACGGCGCTGGCCGAGGAAGACGGCCGGGATGTGCTGATCGACCGCCAGGGCCAGGTCGTGAAGACGTTTCCGCTGGGTACGCGCACCGGCGGGTTCCAGCCCGGCCAGAAGCTCGCGGCGATGGAGATCCCGACGCCGCCGCGCCTTTTCAACACCGCAACCGGAAAACCAGCCACGCTGCCCGACGGCGTGATGGCACTGGCCGAACCGACGGGCGACTATCTGCCGGCGCAATCGCGCGACTCGCGCTACGGCGGCTGGTGGGGGCTGCTGGACCAAAGCGGCGCATGGGCGATCAGCCCGCAGGTGCTGCGCTCGCTCGCCCCGCCGGTGCGCGATGGCGACGTGCTGGCTGTGAACCGCGAACGCGCCTGGGAATTTGTGGATGCGCGCGGCGAGCCGTTATCTGAACAGCGCTACGAACGCGTCGAATTGCTGGCGCCGGGCGTTTGGCTGGCGCGGCACGACAAGGGCGGTTCGGTGCTGTTGGACGGCAAGCTTGAACCCCTGCACGCGTTCAAGAGCGACTATCTGGGCGTGCAGCGCCGCGACGGCTGGGGCTTTGCGGCCGAACCCGGCATGACGCTGCTGATCGATCCCGCAGGCAGCGTGCAACTGCTCGCCCTGCGCAACGGCGACGTCAAGATTCATCAGGGACGCGCGTGGGTGTATGGCGTGCCTGTCTCTTCGGCAGGCACGACGGGCGCCGGCATGGACGCCGTCCGTGACGACATGAGCGCGGAAGACGAGGCCGCGGCGGCGGCGGCGGGTGCAGCCGTGCAGGCCGCGTCGCAAGCGGAGACCGCAGCCGCGTTCCAGGATCCGCCGGTCGCAGCTGAGGCCGCGGACGCGGCGCAAGAGGCGACCTACGCGGACGCAGCCCCAACCCCCGCAACGCCGTCAGAAGCGACCGCAGACGCTGCCATGGACGCTGCCATGGACGCCGCCAGCGACACCGCTACCGCAGCCGCCGACGCCGTGCAAAGCAGCGTCAACGCCGTCGCGGACGACGAGACGCTGCATCAGATCTACAACCCCGATGGCCTGGGCATCCTTGACGAAACCACCGTCGCCAAGCTGCGCGGCTACGACGTCAGCGAGTTCCACTACGCGCGCGCGTCCGCCGCCGATGCCGCTGCGCCGCTGGCACTCCTGCGTCCCAGCGAATATGACCAGCCGCTCGGCATCCTGACGGCGGCGGGCGATATCGTCACGAACCCTGACTGGGCAAACATCGACACCTACGACGTCACGCTGCCGATCGTGGCGCGCTCAAAGGCCGATCGAGCCGGCGCGGTTGGCGCTATCGGCGCGGACGGCAGGTGGGCCATCGAGCCCCAGTACAGCGAAATGCGCCCCTTCAAAGGCCCCTACACCTGGGCCCGCACGAAGGACATGCTGCGCGGCGATGCGCTGCTCATCGATACCCGCGGGCAGACGGTGGCGGTTCCGGCCAACGTGCTGGACGACGCATCGCGCCTCGACGGCGAACTGCTGCAATATCGCGCGGTGAACGAAAACCGCCAGCGCCGCATGGGCCTGTGGAATGTGCGCAAGGGTGCGCCCGTGCTCAAGCCGGCCTTCGATGAAGTCCAGGAGTTCGAGGACGATTGGGCCAAGGTGCGGGACAAGAATCGCTGGGGCGTGGTCAACCGCGAGGGGCAGTGGGTGGTGCCTGCCCGCTACGACGGCGCCTACGACCTGGAATACCTGGGCAACGGCATGATGCTGGCCGAAGCGCCCGAAGACACGCGCAAGCGCGGCGGCTACACCGAACGCGCCTATCGCGTCATCAACCTGCGCACCGGCAAGGCAAGCGAGCCGGTAGTAGGCAAACCGCAGAAGCTGAAGGATGGACGTTTTCTTGGCGAACTGGCCGACGCGAGCGCGGTGTTGTTCGACGCGCAAGGCGGCGCGATTCGTGTCTCCGACGGCCGTCCCGAAGACAAACAGCAGTACGGCGACTGGCTCTACATCAAGTTCGACGAGCGCGAAGGCGCCATCGACGCGCGCGGCAACATGAAGGTGCCGGCGCGCTATGGAGAATTCAATCCGTTCTTCACCCAGCCCGAAGGCCTGGCGCGCGCCAACAGCGGCGCGGGCTATCGCGTGATCGACCAGACCGGCAAGACGATGCTGGAAAAATGGGGCGATGGCATGCCGCTGGCTTCGATGCAGCGCGTGGTATTCAACGACGACGAGGGCTCGTCCAGCATCCTGGTGGACCTGCAAGGACGCGAAATCGCGCGTCTGCCGGGCCGCCACGCCGTCGACTATGACAAAGCCAGCGAAGGCGTCGTGCCTTACAGCGATGGCGACAACAAGTACGGCTTTATCGACGCAAACGGCAAGCGCGTCGTGGGCGCGCACTTCAATCAGCTTGGCCCCCTGAAGGACGGCCTGGCGCGGGCCCGCCGCCTGGAACGCACCGGCAAGTTGTTCGGGTACGTCGACCTGACCGGACGCTATGCGATTGCGCCGGCGTTCACCTGGGCCGACAGCTTCCACGAAGGCCGCGCGCTGGTCCGCCGCAATCGGCTGATCGAGTACATCGATACCAAGGGCAACACGACCGCGCTGTTCGGCGTGTTGTGCGACACCATGGTGATCGTGGATGCGCAGGACCAGCAGAGCTGGCCGCCCCAGAAGCTCACCTGCCCCGAGGCCACCGGCGTCAAACCGCCCGTCGCCGAGACCGCCAACGCCAACGCAGAATGATCATGACGTCACGCGTGCTACGAACCACCCGCATCGCCTGCGCCCTCGCCGCGCTGGGCGTGTCCCTATCCGCGCAGGCGCAGTCCGGCCCTGCGCAGCCGGCCTACATTCAGACTGGCCACCTCTATTGCCTGAGCGAAGCCAACTATCAAGCGTATCCGGCAGCCGACGACATTTCCTCGCGCAACCCCTTCGGCAACGGCTGCATCCGGGACCTGCACGACGGCCGCGCCGCGGTGCTGCTGCCGTCCGCCATCGAGAGCATCGACCGCGTACCTCGCGACAGCTCGCTGCGCCGCCACGCATGGGGCTTTCTCAACCAGAACGGCCGCGTCGCGATCGAACCGATCTTCGAGGCGGTTGGCGACTTCCGCCACGGGCTGGCCGCGGTGCGTTGGCAAGGCAAGTGGGGTTTCATCGACCGCAATGGCCGCATGGCCATTCCGCCCCGCTTCGACGCGGTGCAGGACTTTGTCGAGGTCGGACTGGCAGTTGTGACGCTGGACGGCAAACCGCTGCTGATCGATCGCCAGGGCAATCCTGCGGGCGAACCGTTCGAAGACGTGGTGCGCGCGGTGCGCCTGTACGACGGCGTGCCCGCGCGCGCCACGGTCCAGTACAAAGAGGAGTACCGCTCGGCCAAGGGCGAGCGGCGCTACGGCGGAACCGGCGTCGTGATCACGCGGCCGCTGGGCGACAAGGGCCTGTACATCGCCACCAATGGCCAGTCCAAGTACGGCGTGGTCGACAAGGACTGGAACTGGGTCGTGGAACCGGTGCTGGACGACATCTACGCGCAGGACAGCGGCAACCTGGCCACCGGCTATGGCCCTGAAGGTTCGGTGCTGGTGACGGGGGACGGCAAACTGATCGGCGCGGACCAGCAATACGAAAGCATGAACCCCGTGGGCAAGGCTTTCTACAGCGCAGCGCTGCCGCGCCGCGCGGGCTTTGCGGTGCTGGACCGCGACGGCGCGGTGATCGCGACGCTGACGGACGCGGAAGGCCAGGCATCCCAACGCTTTGCCGACACCATCGTGTACCCGTCCGGAGAAAACCTCGTGGCGCTTGTGCCGGGGCGCCCGCAGCCCTTGACGCTGGGCAAGGGCCTGTCGGCCGGCGACGAACGCGAAGGCTATGTGTTGTTCGTGGACGGCTCTAGCCGCACCGCAGGCGTGCTGACGCCGACGGGCGCGTGGGTGCACGGCGACGCGGCGCCCGCGTGGCTGGCAGACGCCCGCCGCATGGAAACGCGCGAAGGCAATCTGTGGCTGTCCGACGCGCAAGGCGCGCTGCTCAATGTGCTGGACAAGAACGGCGAGGCGCTCCTCAAGCCCGAGATAGTGAAGACGCTTCAGAACCAGCAGCTCCAGTCACTGCCGGCCGGCGTGCCTGGCGCGCCGCTGGGCCTGCTGGGTCAAAGCCACTGCCACTGCGACGATGTCCAGGTGGGACTGCTGCTGGCCGACGGCAGCACGGTCACCGATCCGTCGTGGACCGCCGTGACGCCACTGGACGACGCCGGCGACGGCGCCGATCTCACGGCGGACCGGTTGCGCTATGCGGCCGAGACGGCCGACGGCATGGTGCTGCTGGATGCACGCGGCAAGCCGCTGGACCTGCCCGCGCAGCAGCACATCGGTATGTTCCGCCAGGGCTACGCGCAGGTGTATGGCGACGGCGTGGTACGCATGATCGACCGTGCCGGCAAGACGTTCGAACTGCCCGAGAACTTCGATACGCAGGTCGTCGCCCCGGGCGTGGTGCGCTTTTTGAAGACAGCGGCCGACGGCGCGCCGTGGGGCCTGTACGACTTCGTCGCCGGCAAGGAGCTGGCCGCGCCGGCGTTCCGCAGCATCGGCGAGTTCCAGAATGGCCAGGCCGTCGCTTCGCTGGGCACGGGGCGCGTCGGCGTCATCGACCTGCAGGGGCGGTGGATCCTGCCGGCCAGCCATCAAGGCGCGGAACGCGTGAACGACACGCTGTGGCGCGTGACGCAGCCGGGCAAGCAAGAGAACGAATACGAACGTCCCGCCGCGGTCTTCAACACCAAGGGCAAGGCGCTGACCGCGTTCATGCGCGCCTTGCAGGTGGGCGATTTTGGAGACGGCTCGGTCAGCGCGGGCAATAGCGAGCGCCGCTGGATCATCTCGCCGGACGGCGAGGACGCGCTGGACATGAAGGACGCCGACTACGTCCGCCTGGGTGACTGGATGGAGATCCGCCGCGCCGACCGTCAGGGTTACCTGAACGCCAAGGGCGCCTGGCAGATCGCGCCATCGTCCCGTATCGGCACCGCATTCCAGGGCGCGCCGGCGCGCGCGCTGGCAGCGGACGCGGCCGGCACGCACGTGATGGACGCCAACGGCAAGATCCTGGCGACCCTGCCCAAGGGCGAGTGGAGCTGGCCGTCGCGTTCCGACCTGCTGATCCGCCACTACTCGGCGGACCGCGGCACCATGACGGACTACACCGATCTCTCGGGCAAGACCCGGGTGACGGTCGAAGGCTTTGGGTCCGCGTTTTCGGAAGGACGCGCCGTGACGCAGCTGTCCGGCGGCGGCGTGCGTTGGGTGGACGCCAAGGGTGCGCTGACGGGACCGGCTTTCGACGCGCTGGGTCCGATGCGCGAAGGCCTGGCGCCCGCGAGCGAAGACCGCAGCTACGGCTACGTGAACGTCCAGGGCCAGTTCGCCATTCCAGCCGAGTTCCGGGCCTTGTCGGGCTTTACGGACCAACGCGCGGTGGTGTCCACGGAAGACGATTCGCGCATCATCGACCACGCCGGCCAGATGCTGGCGCAGGTGAAGATGCAATGCGGCATCCGCACGCTGTACGGCGCGGCCGGCCAACGGCTGTGGCCGCTGCGGATGCCGCACGGCTGCAATCGCACGGCGGCATCTCGCGCCTACTGAGCGTCCAGCGCCAGATAACGGCGGGTCTGCACGATCTCTTCGCGCTCCGCGAAGCTGGTCAGGCGGTCCGCCAGCGCGCTGCTGTCGCCTGTCTGCCGGATGGCCTGGAGCGTGGCCTGCATCGCGTGGATCGCCGCGCGCTGCAGGTCCGATGGGATGATCGCCAGGCGATAGCCCATCGCGGCCAGATCCGGCAGCGGCACCAGCGGCGTCTTGCCGCCGTAGAACATGTTGATGAGTTTCAGGCCCGGCAACCGTTCGGCAATGGCGCGAATCTGCGCCAGCGTTTCAGGCGCCTCGACGAAGATCATGTCGGCGCCGGCCTTCAGGTACAGCTCGGCGCGTGCGATGGCGGCGTCAAAGCCCTCGACCGCGATGGCGTCCGTGCGCGCGATGACCAGCGTGTCCGCGTCGGCAAGCGTCTGGCGCGCGATGTGGACCTTGCGGGCCATCTCGCCGGCGTCCACCAGGCTCTTGTCGTCCAGGTGGCCGCAGCGCTTGGGAAAGGACTGGTCTTCGATATGGAACGCGGCCACGCCCGCGCGCTCCAGCGTACGGACCGTGCGCTCCACATTGGCCGATCCCCCGAAGCCCGTATCCGCATCCGCCACCACGGGCAGGCCGCTGGCCTCGACGATCTTTTCCACGCGGTCCATGACCTCGGTGAAGCTGAGCAGACCGATGTCCGGATAGCCGGCGGCGCGCGCAATCGCGCCGCCGCTGGCGTACACCGCTGCAAATCCGGCCGCGGCGACCAGGCGGGCCGACAGGCCGTCGTACGCGCCGGGCGCCACCACGATGCTGTCGGAAAGGTGTTGGCGCAGTCGCGCGCCGGGGGATGGATTGGCAGTCATGATGGGCGCTCCTTCATTTCGGGGATCTGATGACTGCATGATCGGCGCGCGCCATTAGAATGTCCAATATATTGAAAATCGCATCTCAGTACTTTTTGGATATCAAATGGAACTGCGTCATCTGCGCTATTTCGTTGTCACTGCCGAAGCCCAGCATTTCACGCGCGCGGCCGAACTGCTGAACATGGCACAGCCGCCGCTCAGCCAGCAGATCCGCCAGCTTGAACAGGAAGTCGGCACGCCGCTGTTTGACCGCATGGGCCGCGGCGTGGCGCTGAACGACGCGGGACGCGCATTCCTGGCGTGCGCCCAGGACATCCTGCAACGCGCGGACGCCGCAGTGCGCACGGCCCAGCGCGCCGCGCGCGGCGAGGTCGGTGAACTGACATTGGGGTTTACCGAATCAGCGTCCTTCAATGGCGTGGTGACCGAGCTGATCCGGCAATATCGCGAGCGCTATCCGGAGGTCGAGATGACGCTATCTCAGGGAGATAGTGAAACACTGGTGGCGCAGTTGCGCGATGGCACGATCGACGCCGCGTTCGTGCGTCCGCCCTTCGCGCTGGACGGCGGGTTGGCGTTCACGCAGTTGGTCGAGGAGCCGCTGGTGGTGGCGCTGCCGCTGGGTCATGCGCTGGCGCGCCGCAAGCGCCTCGCCCCCGCGGACCTGCAGCACGAAACCTTCATTCTGTATTCGCGCAAATCGGGCTATGGACTCAGCGCGGACATCATGGCGGCGTACCGGCAGCACGGGATGAATCCACGCATCGGGCAACAAGCGCCGCAGTTGTCGTCGGCGGTGAATCTGGTGGCGGCAGGCATGGGCGTGGCCATCGTGCCGGCGTCGCTGCGTCACCTGCGGCCGGATGGCGTGGTGTATCGGCCGTTCGCGCTGGAATGGCCGCGCGCCGTGCTCGGGTTGGCTTTGCGCGACACGGCGGGTGGACGGGCAGCGAATCTGCTGGCGCTGGCGCAGACCGCCAAATAGCCCTGACGCGGCGTGGGCGATGGCGCCATGATCGATGGCTACGTCGGCGGCGCGCCGTTGCGCCACACCGTTGCGCCACACCGTTGTGTGTCACCGATGCGTGGCACGGTTGCGTAGCACCGTTGCGTGGCACGGTTGCGTAGCACCGTTGCGCGTTGCCGTTGCGTGGCGCGCTTAGTGGCGCGCCTTATTGAGGCGCCCTACTTGCAGCGCCCTTGTCGTGACGTGCTCAATCGTCGTGCGATTCATGCACGGCAACCGCGCCGCGCTTCCAATAGCTGGCCGCGCGAATGCGGCTCTTGTCGATGCCGTGCTGCGCCACCATGATTTCGCGCACGGCTTTTGCCGTGGCCGATTCGGCCGCCACCCACACATAGCCTTCGCCTGGCGGCAACGCCAGTTCGCGCGCCGCTTCCAGCAGCAGCGTGCTGTAGCCCGGCGCCGTTCCGTTGCGATGCAGCCAGCGCACCGACGCCTTGGCGGCCGTTTGCAGCGGGATTTCGTTGGACGCCGCCGGCACTTCGATCAGCACCTGCGCCTGCGCCGAGGCCGGCAGTTCGTCCAGCCGCCGTGCGATGGCGGGCAATGCGGTCTCGTCGCCGATCAGCACATGCCAGTCGAATGCCGTCGGCACCACAAACGAACCACGCGGCCCGCCGACGCCCAGTTGCTGACCTGGCGTGGCTTGTTCGGCCCACGTCGACGCAGGGCCGTCGCCGTGCAGCACGAATTCGATTTCCAATTCCTGGCGCGCCGTATCAAAGCGGCGCGGCGTGTAATCGCGCGCCGCGGGCCGGGTCACGCCATCGGGAAACTTGATGCCGTCGGGCCCGGCCGTGGGCAGCACGAGCGGCTGCGAGGGATCGGCGGGAAAGAAGATCTTCACGTGGTCGTCGAATGACGCGGACACGAAGTCCTGCAGATCTTCGCCCGTGAAGGTGATGCGCGCCAGCAGGCCGGCAATGCGCTCGACGCGCGTGACGGTCAGCGTGCGCATCTTGAGGGTGTGGCGCACACGCGCCACGGTCAGGTCGCTTTGAGTCATGAAAACTCCAGTGGGGTGGGACGGGATCACGCGCCGGATTTGCCGGTGATCTCGTCGGTCGCACGCGCCAGGATGGCCGCGATGCGTCGTTGTTCTGCGGGCGAGGCGTCGGTGCTGTCCAGAAGCGCGCGCTTGAGCGCCTGACGCGCCTCCACGAACTCGGGCAGCCAGCCGGTGCGGGCGTCCTCGCCCTCCGGGCCCGTGGTGCGCGGCTGGCCGCTCCAGGCCTGGCGCATGTAGTCCATCTTGCGCGCCACATGCTTGAGCTTGTTGAACATCAGCGTCAGGCGGTCGCGGTTGGCATCCAGATGCGCCTTGCCCGGTTCCGCCAGGTGATAACGCTTCTTGGCGCCCTCTTGCTCGACGGTGGCGTAGCCCAGCTCTTCCAGATACGTCAGCGCGGGGTAGACCATGCCGGGGCTGGGCGTGTAGAAACCGTTGCTGAGCGCGCCGAGTGCCTTGATGAGTTCGTAGCCGTGGCTGGGGTTTTGTTCCAGCAAGCCGAGCAGCATCAGTTGCAGATCGTCGCTGGAGACTTTGCGGCTGCGAGTGAAGCCGCGCCCGTCGCTGCCGAAGCCGTCGGCGTCGCCGCGGCCGTCGGGGGCACCGGAAACCCAGTCGCCACCCGCACTGGCGTGTCGCTGGTGGTGATGGTGGGGGTGGTGATGACGCGGGTGGTGACTGTGACCGTAGTGATGGCCGTCGTGATGGTGGCCGAAATGACCGTGGTGACGGCCGTGATGGGTGTGGTTGCGGGAAGCATCTTGGGGCATGAGTAGCTCTTACGATATGTCTTACGATAGCTCGTACGATATACCCGTCGTATCGTAGGCGTCAACTCCGCGCAGCCGACACCTCTCCCAACGCCCCGGAGACGGTCTACTTCACCGATCCTCCGACACCGCCAGACCGCCCCGAACCCACCGCGCAAAGTCCTCCGCCTTGGGTTCATCCGGCGCGGGTGCATAGACCACCAACCGCAGGTGGCGGCTTTCGTCGACACTCAAGGTGGCGTGCTCGAAGGCGATATTGCCCAGCGATTCCACGTGCAGCGTACGCAGGCCCATGCACGAGCCATGCACGTCGTGCTCGCGCCACCAGGACTGGAAGTCGGGCGACACGCGTTCCAGTTCATTGACCAGCTCGGCAATGTCGGACACGCCCGCAGCGCTGGCGAAATCGCGCCGGAACGAGGACAGCATGCGAGGCGCCTGCGCCGTCCAGTCCACAAAGCGTTCACGCATCGCGGGATCGACGAACAGCATCCAGAGGAGGTTGCGCCGGCCCGGCGCCTGCCCGGAAAAATTGAACACCTTGTCCGCCGCGGCGTTCCAGACCACCACGTCCCAACGCAGGTTCAGGATGTAGGCGGGCCGCGTGGGGAGGTCATCCATCAAGCGGCGAACCTGCGCGGGCACGGTGCACCACGTGCGGCCCGTCTCGGCCGGCGGGCGCTGGTGCGCCAGCAGATACAGGTGGCGGCGCTCGGCGTCGTCCAGCCGCAGCACGCGCGCCAGGTTTTCGAGAAAACTGGCCGACACGCTGATGTTGCGCCCCTGTTCAAACCACGTGTACCAAGCGAGTCCAACGCCTGCCAGCGCCGCCACTTCCTCGCGACGCAACCCCGGCGTGCGGCGGCGGCGGCCGGGCGGAAGTCCCAGGTCGGCGGGAGTGAGCCGTTCCCGGCGCAGGCGCAGGAACTCGGACAGGTCTGCGCGGGTGCGATCCAGACGGCGCGAAATGGCGGGTTCAGTCATGACAGGGTTGCACGTAGTAATAGCATAAACAGCTAAATTGTATAAGGCTAAAGGTCCGCCCAGAATAGCGCCGATCCTGACTTTTTTGGACGCTTTCATGTCGACCACTACCCTTTCAGCCACGCCATCGGCCGCCCCTGCCGACCCCGCTTCACCGCGTCTCGGCAAACTCGGCCTGGCGGTGTTGCTATCGGGCGGCTTCATCACGATCTTCGACCTGTTCGTCGTGAACGTGGCCATCCCCAGCATGCAGGCCACGCTGTCGGCCAGCTTCGCGCAGATCAACTTCATCATCGCCGCCTATGAACTGGCGTATGGCGTGCTGCTCATCGCGGGCAGCCGGTTGGGCGACCGCCATGGCAGGCGACGGCTGTTCATGCTGGGCATGGCAGGCTTTGCGCTGGCGTCCGCGCTGTGCGGACTGGCGCCCACGCCAAACACGCTGATCGCCGCGCGCATCCTGCAGGGCGCGGCGGCAGCCCTGCTGTTTCCGCAGGTGTACGCGCTGATCCGCGTCAGCTTCGAGGGGCATGCGCGGCGCCGGGCGTTTGGGCTGCTGGGTATGACGCTGGGGCTGGCCGCCATCGCCGGGCAAGTGCTGGGCGGATGGATCGTCCATGCGGATCTGTTCGGGCTGGCGTGGCGCGCCATCTTTCTGATCAATCTGCCGCTGGGGCTGCTGGCGTGCTGGCTCGCCCGGCACATCCCGGAATCCGCCGAGCGCTCGGGCGCGGCGATGGACTGGCCCGGCGCCGCGCTTGTGGGGCTGGGATTGGCGTTGCTGTTGCTGGCGTTGATCGAGGGCCCCGCCCAGAACTGGCCCGCCTGGACGCTCGCCTGCGGCGGGGCATCGGTGGTTGCACTGGCAGCGTTCGTGCGGCTGCAGCGCCGGATCGCCGCGCGCGGCGGCGTGCCGCTGGTGGACATGGCCTTGCTGGCGCAGCCACGCTTTGCAGCGGAGTGCCTCGTCGTAATGCTGGTGTTCTCCACCGCCAGCGCCATGTTTCTTTGCTACGCGTTGCTGGTGCAGACGGGCTTTGGCCTAGATGCGTTGACGGCCGGCATGATCTTCGCGCCCGCGAGCGTCGGATTTGTGGCGGGATCGATGATGGCGCCAAGATTGGTCGCCCGGTACGGCACGCGGGCGATCGCGCTGGCCGCACTGCTGTACGGCGGGGCGACGGCGGCGCTGATGATGCAGACCGGCATCGCCGGCGCCAGCCTGTCGCCGTGGACGTTGCTGCCTGCGCTGGTGTGGCTGGGCGCGGCGCAAGGCGCGGTCAACACGCCGCTGGTCAATCTGGCGATGGGGCTGGTCGAAGACCGCCAGGCCGGCATGGCGGCGGGCGTGGTGTCGACCTTGCAGCAGGTGGGCGCCGCGTTGGGTGTGTCGGCGGCCGGCATGCTGTATGGCGGTGCGCTGGAGGCTTACGCGGACGCCAGCGCAGCAGAGCGCCATGCGCAGGCGTTCGCGTCGGCCATGCAGTTCAATGTCGCGGCCATCGTGATTGCAGCCGTCTTGCTGTGGCGGCTGGGCCGTCATCGCTGACGGCCCGTTGCCGCGCCCGGGCCTTTACCCCGCCGACAACTCGCGGGCGCGCTGCTGCGCCTTGTGCACGGCCTCGGTGATGGCCTGGGCAACGCCCGCCTGCTGCATGTGCGACAGCGCGGCGTAGGTGGTACCGCCCTTGGAGGTGACGCGGTCCTGCAGTTCGGTCAACGGCACGTCTTCGCTGGCGGCCAGTTCCGCCGCGCCGCGGAAGGCGGCGACGGCCAGCCGGCGCGCGTCCGCGGGCGCAAAGCCCAATTCGACGGCGCCCTTTTCCAGCGCCGCCATGAAATGGAACACGTAACCGGGGCCGCTGCCCGTCACCGCAGTGACGGCGTCGATCATGGCTTCGGATTCGGTCCAGATGCGTTCGCCGACCGCCGCGAACAGCGCATCGACCTGATCGCGCTGGGCCTGCTCGCAAGCCGGCGTGGCGAAGAGGCCGGTCATGCCCAGGCCCACCTTGGCCGGCGTGTTGGGCATGGCGCGAACGATGCGCGCGTGCCCGCCCAGCCATTCCGACAACGCAGCCAGTTCGACGCCCGCCGCGATGCTGACCACCGTGGCATCGGCAGGCAGATGCTGCCGGACCTGGCCGCAGGCTTCGCGCAGCACTTGCGGTTTGGTGGCCAGCACACACAGGGCGGCGTCGCCGATGTCGGCACTGACGCTTTCCTGGCAGGGCAAGCCGCGTGCGACCAGCGCCTCGCGCGTCGGCGCGTAGGGTTCGATCACCAGAAAATCGGTCAACGCCCGGCCCTGGCCGATCAGTCCGTCGATGATGGCGGAGGCCATATTGCCGCCGCCGATGAAGACAATTTTTTCACGCATGTTGCTTCAGTTCCGAAGTAAGGATTGCGGACCGGACCGGCATGGGTGCGTTGCCGGCGCGCGGATCATTGATGCGACAGTCTACGGGCATTCCGGGGCGTCACGCCCCTGCCAGCGGCACGCCCGCCTGCGACGACGACCGGGTGCCCGGCAGCGGATGGCAGGACTCGGGGTGGTAGGTATGAACCACCGACAGCTTCACACGGTCGCTGCTGTTGCCCTGCGCGGCGTGCAAGGTGCGGCAGTGAAAGAACACCACATCGCCCGCCTGCAGTTCCGGACAGACGGCGCGCGCGATCCAGTCGGCGTTCTGCGGCACGTCCTCGCGGAAGAATTTCTTGTCGTCGAACTGGTCTGGCGCGAACGCCGCCGCGTGCGAGCCGGGAATGAACGACAGCCCGCCATTGGCGCGCGTCTCCGGACCCAGGGCTAGCCAACAGGACACCAGATCCGTGTCCGAGAAAGACCAATAGCGGATGTCCTGATGCCAGCCCGTCAGGCTGCCGTACGCAGGGTGCTTGGTCATCACGCAGTTGTGGTGCACGGTGGACAGCACGGGCGTCTCGTTGAAATAACGCTTCAGCCACTGCCCAATGCGCGGATCGGTGGCCCATTGGGCAAACAGGGGGTCGCGCGCGTAGGCGTTGAGCAGGCGGCGCACGGTCAATCCGCCTTCTGCCGCGCGCGATTGCGGCGCGCCGGGATAGCGCAGGTCGGCTTCGTATTCGATGGGTGCGACGTGATCGCGCAAATGGCGTTCGGCCAGCGCACGCAGCGCGGCAACCTGCTCGGGGTTGGCGAACTGACGCGCCACCACAAAGCCCTGCTCGCGCAGGACGGCTATCTGATCATCAGGCAATAACCCGGACATCTTGATCCTCACAGCCCGCGGCGTAGGCGGCGCGTCTGCGGGCGGGCAGGCGCGCACCGGGCAAGGCGCCGGTCACGCGGGATGGCTAGATTACCAAATGGCAAGGCCGCCGGCCCGCTGGCGCGTCCTTAGCCCGCTGGCGTCTTCTCGGGGCGGACCGGCGGCGGGGTCAGCCGGGCGGCGTCGCGCTCCTGGACCTCGTGGTGGACCCATTCGCGCCAGACCGCCACCAGCAGCGCCATCAGCACCGGCCCCACGAACAATCCCACGATACCCATGGTCTTCACGCCGCCCACCAGACCGAAGAAGGTCGGCAGGAACGGCAGCTTGACGGGGCCGCCCACCAGGCGCGGGCGCAGGGTTTTGTCGACGATGAAGAGTTCGACGCTGCCCCAGACCATCAGCGCAATGCCCGCGACCACATGGCCCGAGCCCACCAGATACAGCGACACCAGCGTGAACGACAACGGCGCGCCACCGGGAATCAGCGCCATGAAGCCGGTGACCACGCCCAACAGCACGGGCGACGGCACACCCGCGACCCAGTAGGCGATACCCAGCACCACGCCTTCGCCCAACGCGATCAGGCCCATGCCGGTGACGGTGGAATTGATGGTGGCCGGGACCACGCGCGAAAAGCGCTGCCAGCGCGCGGGCAGAATGCGCTCGCCCAGCACGTCCAGCTGCGCAACCATGCGGATGCCGTCCTTGTAGACGAAGAACAGCGTGATCAGCATGAAGAGAACGGTCAGCAGCAACTGGAACACGTTGCCCGTGGCGGCCAGCGCCATGCGGTAGATGTTGCCCAGGTGTTCGCCGCTGACGGCTTCGACCAGCGCGCCCAGCGCGTGGGGCTGGCCGATATAGGATTGCCAGTACTGTCCCAGGCGATCGCCCACTACCGGCAGGGACGAAATCCACGCAGGCACGTCCACGCCGTGGCGATTGGCCGCGATGGCCCAGGCGACAAAAGCGCTGGCTTCCTTGATGGCGTAGGACAGGGCCAGCGACAACGGGACAATCAGCACCACGATGACGACCAGCAGCGCCAGCGACGCGGCAACCGCCGTGCGGCCACCGCAACGGACGACGAGGCGTTGGTACAGGGGCCAGCTGGCCAGGCCGATGATCAGCGCCGCCAGGGCCGGAACCAGGAATCCGCTAAGAAAGTAAACCCCCGCCAACAGCACAAGCAGCAACAGCCAACGGGCGATCAGGTAGGCGGGTAGAACAGGCTGCATAGCGGATCGACTGTAAGGGCGTTGTAGGCTTTGACTGTCGGACTATACAGACGTTTCATGCAATACGAGGGACGTAAGGGCTGTATTTACTACGGGGTTTCCCGTGCTTAACGCAGATGGCGGACCCGAGGGTCCGCCAAGTCGTCGTGCAGACTGCGCGGCTTTACAGCGCGTATTCCGCAGCTTCCTCGCGGGCGGTGCGGCGACGCGGGGCCATGTCGGCCAGCGCGGGAATCGCCGGCACAGGGGGCTGCGCCGGGGCGGTCTGTCCCTGATTGCGCTGATAGACGGCGCAGGACGCGGCGGCCGGATCGGTCTCGTCGCGGCCGCTGAGCAGCGGACACCCGGCGAACAGTTCGGCCACCCAGTCGGTAAAGGCCCGCACCTTGGGCGACAACTGCCGGCTCTGCGGATACAGCACCGAAATTGCCGTGGAGCTGGGCTTCCACTGCGGCAGGATCTCGATCAGCTCACCCGATTGCAGATACGGCAGCGCCATGTAGCGCGCGGTCTGGATCAGCCCAAAGCCCTTCAGCCCGCAATCCAGATAGGCGCCCGCTTCGTTCACGGCCACCGTGCCCTTCATGTCCACTTCCTGGTGCTTGCCGTCCACCTTGAAGTCCCAGGCACAGTTGCGACCGGTGCGGCTGGAGAAATAATGCACCGCGTGGTGGTCGCGCAACGATTCGATCGTCTGCGGCATGCCGTGGCGCGCCACGTAGGTCGGCGACGCGCAAGTCACGGTCTGCAGGGTGCCGATGCGGCGGGCGACCAGACTGGAATCTTCGAGATCGCCGGCGCGGATCACACAGTCCACGGCTTCCTGGACCATGTCGACCGGACGGTCGCCCAGGCCCAGCACCAACTCGACGTCGGGGTATTTGTCGTGGAAATCACACAATGAGGGAATCAGGATCAGCCGGCCGATGCAGGTCGGCACATCGATGCGCAGCCGGCCTTTGAGCCGCAGCGCCGCTTCCTGGAAGCAGGCCTCGGTCTCTTCCACGTCGGCCAGGATGCGCACGCAATGCTGGTAATAGCCCGCGCCGTCGGGCGTCAGGCCGATGCGGCGCGTGGTGCGGTTCAACAGGCGAACGCCCAGGAGGCGTTCCAGATTCTGAATGATGGTGGTGACGGTGGTGCGCGGAAGCGAAAGGCTGTCGGCCGCCCGGGTGAAGCTATTGGCGTCCACGACGCGCACAAACACCTGCATAGCCTGAAAGCGGTCCATGGCAAGGGTGTCCTTAGGCAAATAAGTCGGGGTGGACGGAGCATAACCCGATTTCGGCCTGGATTAGTCATTCTCCACGAACAGTGTTGCCGGGATAGATAGGTTTATCCGTCCGGACAAAACACTCAGAATGCAAACCATCTTGAAGTGCCCTTGCCGCCCGGCGCAAGAAAAGGGCATGTCAATCCTCAGATTCCGCCCCCGCAGCGACCCGCCCTGATCAGGCGCCCGCCGCCTCTGGATAAGCGACCCCGGTCGATGCTGCACCGCAGCATATCCTTATAGCTCCGGATTCTTAGGACTGGCATCCCCGCCCCGCCGACTCGTCGTCCCCCGCATACCGGGCAAGCGCGCTTCCGCCTCTAAAAGACCACTCAAGGAAACACCATGGTTTCGCGTAAACGTATTGCTGTGCTCGTCGTATTTGCAGCCGTGCTGGCGGCGGGCGGCGGATACGCCCTCACCCGCGGCCCGGCCGGCGGCAATGTCGCGATGGCACAGGGCGCCCCCGCCGCGCCTCCGGTCGAGGTGGCCGAAGTCCTCAACAAGACGATCGTCGACTGGCAGCGCTATTCCGGCCGCCTGGAAGCCATCGACCGCGTGGACATCCGCCCCCTGGTCTCCGGCACGCTGACCGCCGTCCATTTCAAGGACGGCAGCATCGTCAAGAAGGGCGACGTGCTCTTCACCATCGACCCGCGCCCCTACGCGGCTGAAGTCGACCGCGCCGCCGCGGCGCTGACCGCCGCCAAGGCGCGCGCCGCCTACACGGCCTCGGAACTGGCGCGCGGCCAGCGCCTCTTGACCGACAACGCCATCGCCCGCCGCGACTTCGAGGAAAAGCAGAACGCCGCCCGCGAAGCTGCCGCCAACCTGCAGGGCGCCCAGGCCGCGCTGGACTACGCCAAGCTCAACCTGGGCTACACGCGCATCGAGGCCCCCGTGGACGGCCGCGTGTCGCGCGCCGAAGTCACCGTGGGCAACGTGGTCGCCGCCGGCGCCGCATCGGTGCCGCTGACCACGCTGGTGTCGGTGTCCAAGATGTACGCATCGTTCGACGTGGACGAACAAACGTTCCTGCGTTACGTGAACCCCGCCCGCAACGGCCGCAATGGCGCGGTGCCGGTCGAACTGGGCCTGGCCAATGAAGACGGCTACTCGCGCACCGGCGCCGTGCAGTCGGTGGACAACCGCCTGGACGCCACCTCCGGCACCATCCGCGTGCGCGCCGAGTTCGACAACGCCGACGGCACCCTGCTGCCGGGCCTCTACGCCCGCATCCGGCTGGGCGGCAGCGACCCCCGCGAGGCCGTGCTGATCGACGAACGCGCCATCGGCACCGACCAGGACAAGCGCTTCGTGCTGGTGCTGGACGACAAGAACCACGCCGTCTACCGCCAGGTGAAGCTGGGCGCCAATCAGGAAGGCCTGCGCGTCGTCGATTCCGGCCTGGCTGCCGGCGAGCGCATCGTCGTCAACGGCCTGCAGCGCATCCGCCCCGGCGACGCCGTGACCCCGACCGTTGTCCCCATGGTTGCCGCCAAGCGCAACCCGGTCAAGACCGCCTCGGCGCAGAACTGAGCCGACGCGTCGAACGAGAACGTTTATGAATATCTCGAAATTCTTCATCGACCGGCCGATCTTTGCCGGCGTGCTGTCGATCCTGGTGCTGCTGGCAGGCCTGCTGGCCATGTTCCAACTGCCCATCTCCGAATACCCGGAAGTCGTGCCGCCATCCGTGGTGGTGCGCGCGCAGTACCCGGGCGCCAACCCTAAGGTCATCGCCGAAACCGTCGCCTCGCCGCTGGAAGAATCCATCAACGGCGTCGAAGACATGCTGTACATGCAGTCGCAGGCCAACAGCGACGGCAACCTGACGCTGACGGTCAACTTCAAGCTGGGCGTGGACCCGGACAAGGCGCAGCAGCTCGTGCAGAACCGCGTGTCGCAGGCGCTCCCGCGCCTGCCGCCGGACGTGCAGCGTCTGGGCGTGACCACGGCCAAGAGCTCGCCCACGCTGACGCTGGTCGTGCACCTGATCTCGCCCAATGACCGCTACGACATCACCTACCTGCGCAACTACGCGATCCTGAACGTCAAGGACCGCTTGTCGCGCATCACGGGCGTGGGCGAAGTGACGGTGTGGGGGTCGGGCAACTACTCCATGCGCGTGTGGCTCGATCCGCAAAAGGTCGCGCAGCGCGGCATGACCGCCTCCGAAGTCGTCAACGCGATCCGCGAGCAGAACGTGCAGGTGGCCGCCGGCGTGATCGGCGCCTCGCCCACGCAGGGCGACGTGCCGCTGCAATTGAACGTGAACGCACGCGGCCGCCTGCAGACCGAAGAAGAATTCCGCGACATCATCCTGAAGACCTCACCGGACGGCGCCGTGACGCACCTGTCCGACGTGGCCCGCGTGGAACTGGATGCCCAGGAATACGGCCTGCGTTCGCTCCTGAACAACAAGCAGGCGGTCGGCATGGGCATCATGCAGTCGCCCGGCGCCAACGCGCTGGACGTGTCCAGCCAGGTGCGCGCCGCGATGACCGAACTGGCGCAGGACTTCCCGCCGGGCGTGGAATACCGCATCGAATACGACCCCACGCAGTTCGTGCGCTCCAGTATCGAAGCCGTCGTGCACACCCTGCTCGAAGCTATCGCGCTGGTCGTGCTGGTCGTGATCCTGTTCCTGCAGACCTGGCGCGCGTCCATCATCCCGCTGCTCGCGGTGCCCGTGTCCATCGTCGGCACGTTCGCGCTGCTCCTGATGTTCGGCTACTCGATCAACGCGTTGTCGCTGTTCGGCATGGTGCTTGCCATCGGGATCGTGGTGGACGACGCCATCGTGGTCGTCGAAAACGTCGAGCGCAACATCGCGGCCGGCTTGAGTCCACGCGACGCGACCTATCGCGCCATGCGCGAAGTCAGCGGCCCCATCATCGCCATCGCGCTGACGCTGTGCGCCGTGTTCGTGCCGCTTGCCTTCATGACGGGCCTGACCGGCCAGTTCTACAAGCAGTTCGCCATGACCATCGCCATCTCGACGGTGATCTCGGCCTTCAACTCGCTGACCCTGTCGCCCGCCCTGTCGGCCCTGCTGCTCAAGAGCCACCACGACAAGCCCGACTGGCTGACCCGCGGCATGAACCGCGTCTTCGGCCGCTTCTTCAACTGGTTCAACAACATGTTCGGCCGCGCGTCCGAGTCCTACGGCACGGGCGTGGCCAGCGTCATCCGCCGCAAGGCCGGCGCGATGGGCGTATACGCAGTGCTGGTCGCCGCGACCATCGGCGTGTCGTACCTGGTGCCCGGCGGCTTCGTGCCCGCGCAGGACAAGCAATACCTGATCGGATTCACGCAGCTGCCCAACGGCGCCTCGCTGGACCGCACCGAAGACGTGATCCGCCGCATGAGCGACATCGCCCTGAAGGAACCCGGCGTGCAATCCGCCATCGCCTTCCCCGGCCTGTCCATCAACGGCTTTACCAACAGCTCCAGCGCCGGCATCGTGTTCGTCACGCTCAAGCCTTTCGGCGAACGCAACAACGCCGAGCTCTCGGGCAATGCCATCGCCGCGTCCCTGAACCAGAAGTTTGCGGCCATCCAGGACTCGTTCATCGCCGTGTTCCCGCCCCCGCCCGTCATGGGTCTGGGCACGCTCGGCGGCTTCAAGCTCCAGCTGGAAGACCGCGCGGCCCTTGGCTATGCCGAACTGGACAAGGCCAAGCAGGCCTTCCTGGAAAAGGCGCGCCAGACGCCGGAACTGGGGCCCACGTTCTCCAGCTACGAGATCAACGTCCCGCAGCTCGACGTCGACCTGGACCGCGTCAAGGCCAAGCAGCTTGGCGTGCCGGTCACCGAAGTCTTCGACACCATGCAGATCTATCTGGGCTCCATGTACGTCAACGACTTCAATCGCTTTGGCCGCGTCTTCCAGGTTCGCGCACAGGCTGACGCGCCCTTCCGCGCGCACGCCGACGACATCCTGCAACTGAAGACCCGCAACGCCGCTGGCGACATGGTCCCACTGTCCTCGCTGGTCACCGTCAAGCAGACCTTCGGCCCCGAAATGGTCGTGCGCTACAACGGCTACACCGCCGCCGACATCAACGGCGGCCCCGCGCCCGGCTACTCGTCCGACCAGGCGCAAGCCGCCGCCGAGCGCGTTGCCGCCGAAACCCTGCCGCGTGGCGTCAAGTTCGAATGGACCGACCTCACGTACCAGCAGATCCTCGCGGGCAACGCCGGCCTGTGGGTATTCCCCATCAGCGTCCTGCTCGTCTTCCTGGTGCTGGCCGCGTTGTACGAAAGCCTGACCCTGCCGCTCGCCGTGATCCTCATCGTGCCGATGAGCATCCTGGCCGCGCTCACCGGCGTCTACCTCACCGGCAACGACAACAACATCTTCACGCAGATCGGTCTGATGGTGCTGGTGGGGCTGTCCGCGAAGAACGCGATCCTGATCGTCGAATTCGCCCGAGAGCTTGAAATGAACGGCCGCACGCCGCTCGAAGCCGCCATCGAAGCCAGCCGCCTGCGCCTGCGCCCCATCCTGATGACGTCCATCGCGTTCATCATGGGCGTGGTGCCGCTGGTCCTGTCCTCCGGCGCCGGTTCCGAAATGCGCCACGCCATGGGTGTCGCCGTGTTCTTCGGCATGCTCGGCGTGACCCTGTTCGGCCTGTTCCTCACGCCGGTGTTCTACGTCCTGCTGCGCTCGCTCGGCGGCAAGAAGCTGCACTCCGCCGCGCCGCATGAAGCGCCCGTCTGCGTGCCGCACATCGACCCCAACGCGCCGCCCGCTCCGCAACACCACGCGTAAGCCGACAGAAAAAAGAGTAGCCAGCGCGTCCCGTCCGAATTCGCACGGGACGCGCGCCAAAGAGAAACGTCATCATGATCAAAAGACTGACCCGAGGATCCGCCCTGCTCGCCATGCTGCTTGTGCTGGCCGGCTGCGCGGTGGGTCCGACCTACCAGCGCCCCACGGCCGACACGCCCGCCGCCTTCAAGGAAGCCGCCCTGCCCGCGTCCGAAGCGGGCACCTGGAAGCCCGCCGAACCTTCTGAGGACGCCCTGCGCGGCGCATGGTGGAAGGTCTTCAACGACGAAGGCCTGAACCAGCTTGAAGAGGAAGCCCAGCGCGCCAACCAGGACCTGCAGGCCGCCGCCGCCCGCCTCACCCAGGCCCGCGCCCTGCAACGCGAAGCCCGTTCCGGCTTCTTCCCCAGCCTCGACGCCGGCTTTGGCCCCAACCGCCAACGCCCCTCGGCCGTCTCGCAAGGCCTGCCCGACGGCACGTCGACTTCGCCCGTCACCACCTGGCGCGCGCAAGGCACCGTCTCGTACGAAGCCGACCTCTTCGGCCGCGTTGCATCGACAGTGGACGCTGCCACCGCCGACGCCCAGCAAAGCGAAGCGCTCTACCGCTCCGTCCTGCTCGCCCTGCAAGCCGACGTCGCCACCACCTACTTCCTGGTCCGCGAACAGGACGCCGAATCGCGCCTCTACCACCAGACCGTCAAGCTGCGCACCGACACCCTTCAACTCATCCAGCGCCGCTACGACGCTGGCGACATCAGTGAACTGGACCTGGCACGCGCCAAGGCCGAACTCGCCTCCGCGCAATCCGAGGCCCTGGGCATCGACCGCCGCCGCGCCACCGCCGAACACGCGCTGGCCGTCCTGCTGGGCCGCGCCCCGTCCGAATTCACCATGCCGCCACAGCCCATCGAAAAGATCGCGCTGACCATCCCCGCCGGCCTGCCCTCCACGCTGCTCGAACGCCGCCCCGACATCGCCGCCGCCGAACGCGCCATGGCCGCCGCCAACGCCCGCGTCGGCGCCGCCAAGTCCGCGTTCTTCCCCCGCCTGGACATCACCGGCGCCTTCGGCTACGAGTCCTCGGAACTGGGCAACCTCTTCCAGTGGTCCAGCCGCACGTTCCTGCTCGGCCCCCTCGTCGGCGCCGCCCTGTCCATGCCCATCTTCGATGGCGGCCGCCGCCAAGCCGGCCTGGACCGCGCCCGCGCCGTCTACGAAGAAGACGTCGCCGTCTACCGCCAGACCGTCCTGAACGCGTTCCGCGAAGTCGAAGACAACTTGGCGAACCTGCGCATCCTCGCGGACCAGACCAAGGCCCAGAACGAGGCGGTAGAAGCGGCTGCCCGCGCCGCGAAACTCTCGCACACGCAGTATCGCGAAGGCTCGATCAGCTATCTGGACGTGATTGAAGCCGACCGCAGCGTGCTCTTGCAGCAACGCGTGTCGGTGCAACTGACTGCCGAACAGGCCCGGTCGACGGTGGCATTGATTCGCGCCATCGGCGGCGGCTGGGATAATCCGGTCCCGCCGGAGAAGGTGGCGACGAAGTAACGCAAACCAGTTTGGTGTCTGACACGCGAAGCGTTTCTAACCCGGTGTCAGACACCCCGCGTAGACCGGCTTGCACTCGTTACGGTTAAGCCCCAGGGGTGTCAGACACCTAGCCGTCACCAAGCCATCACCGAGCCGTCGCCAGCCGACACGGTACCGCCAAAAAAAAACCACCCGCGCGCCAGCGCGCAGCGCCATTACCCCGACGCAAGACACCGCGTAAGC